>JBDLTW010000025.1:0-4633 GCA_039805605.1 Pseudomonadota bacterium | reverse complement strand
AACACCCTTGGTAATTAGATCATCAATCATTACCCCTAAATAAGCTTCATTACGTCGCGGACACCAGCTTTCAAATCCTTTTACGCTTAAACCTGCATTAATTCCTGCCAATAGTCCTTGTGCTGCCGCTTCTTCATAACCAGTAGTACCATTAATTTGTCCTGCAAAAAATAGACCTTTGACTGATTTAGATTCTAAACTTGACTTTAAACAAGTTGGATCAAAATAATCATATTCAATGGCATAACCTGGACGTAAAATATGAGCATTCTCCAATCCTTTCATTGAACGGACTAGAGCAATTTGAATATCAAATGGTAATGAGGTTGAAATACCATTAGGATAATATTCATGAGTAGTTAATCCTTCTGGCTCTAAAAAGATCTGATGGGATTGTTTATCAGCAAAACGATTAATTTTATCCTCAATTGAAGGGCAATAACGTGGACCAACACCTTCAATTACACCCGTAAACATTGGCGAACGATCAAAACCACTGCGAATAATCTCATGCGTGTGTAAATTAGTGTGCGTGATCCAGCAAGAAATTTGCTGAGGATGATCACTTAACTTACCCATAAATGAAAAAATAGGTGTAGGATTATCTCCAGGTTGTTCTTCTAACTGACTAAAATCTATTGTTCGACCATCAATGCGGGGCGGTGTTCCTGTTTTTAGTCGTCCAACAGGTAAATTATAATCACGTAATTTTTCAGATAGACGAATAGCCGCAGGATCTCCAGCCCGACCTCCAGTATAATTTTGTAAGCCAATATGAATTTTGCCACCTAAAAAAGTACCTGAGGTTAAAACTACAGTTTGCGCTCGAAAAGTAATACCACTTTGCGTAATAACCCCCGTAACTTGATCCTGTTCAATAATTAAATCATCAACTGCTTGTTGAAATAAAGTTAAATTAGCTTGGTTTTCTAGAGCATTACGAATATAGGCTTTATATAATAGACGATCCGCTTGAGCACGAGTTGCGCGAACCGCTGGACCTTTACTACTGTTTAGAGTGCGAAATTGAATTCCACTATAATCAGCCGCTCTAGCCATAATTCCACCCAAAGCGTCAATCTCTTTAACTAAATGACCTTTGCCAATTCCACCAATAGATGGATTACATGACATTTGCCCTAAAGTTTCAATATTATGACTGATTAATAAGGTTTGCAAACCCATACGACTAGCAGCCAAACATGCCTCAGTTCCTGCATGACCACCACCAATTACAATTACATCAAAATGTTTATCAAAAATCATCTTTTATTTTTACCTATTTTAATTGTGCGAACTATATAAACCAATTACCGATTCAGAATAATTAGCTACTGCATAAATATTACCATTTAATAAACTCAAATTACTAATTCCCTGACTACCGTTAGTAACATTTGCCAGAGGTTGAGCATTATCAGAAGTTTGTGAGAAATTAATTGTACAGCCTTGACCATTGTTGCAATTTAAGTTGCTTGAGTAAATATTAAATAAATTAGTTCCAATATATAATTTACTTTTCTGTGTATCTACCATTATTGCGGTAACAAATTCTGGAACATTTGAATAGGTAACACTTTCTATAGTTACACTGTTATTAGTTGAAATGATTGGATTATAGGATGCTTTAATCCATGAACCATGATTTAAATAATATAATACAGAAGAATAATGATATTGTTGTGGCTCATTCTTGATTATACTTGATTCAAATGCAGGAATTTGTTTAGACTCAGTTTGAAACGCTAACAATCCCTGTTGTCCTGAATTACAGCTATTACTTGTACAAGCGATAGCCATGGTAATATAACTACTATCTAATGAAGTATTAATTAGTTTATTAGCAGGATTATTAATTAAACCAATATTGCCCGAACTAGTTGCAAAATATACTGAACCATTATTGGAAGATGTAATAGCGCTAATATTACCAATAGTTGAAGTTAGTGTTGAGCTTACAGGATAACTAAGAATTTGATCGCTTTGGTCTTGAGCATAATAAACTCCAGCATTATTTAAATTAGCTCCTAATGCATTGATAGTCTGACCATTATCTAAAGTAAGCGCAGTTTGCCAATTAGTATAAGGACTAGCTAATTTTAATAATCGACCATCAGCAGTAGCAGCATATAATATATTGTCATTACTTACTAAACTAGTATAATAATTGTTTGATTCCACTTGGTTTAAATTATCTATGGTGGCTTTAAGCGGAATAGATAATCCTGAAGCAGGTGTTAAGCGTTGATAAGTGGTTGTTGAAGAATTATTAGTGCTACTGCCTCCACCGCCACTACCACAGGCAAGTAAATTAAAACTCAAACTAATTATTAAACATGTTTTTAAAATTCGCATATAGATTAAATCCTTACTTTAGTTGAAAATAGGTTTGTAAAATAGCACAAGCAGCTAATTGATCTAATTTACCTTGTTGCTGTCGAGCATAAATACCTTGTTGCGTTAATAATTGACTAGCATAAGCTGAACTATATGCTTCATTAACTAATTCTACAGGTAGATTAAATTTGCGTCCAATTCGTTTCGCAAAATTATTAATTGTATTACATAACTGAATTTTTTGTAAATTTGACTGTGCATTGAGCTCTGGCATTCCTAGTACTAATAATTGAGGTTGCCATTTAGTAATCAATGGAGCTAATTGGTCAATTTTTTGCCACATCCCCTCTCCGCTAATCGTGATTAAGGGATGGGCAATTTGTAGTAAATTATTAGCAACTGCTACACCTAAGCGCATATCACCATAATCTAAGCCTAAGATATTAAATTCAGGCATTCCCACCACCACTAAAATCAAAATTAGCTAAATTACTAATTCCCAATAAATCTAAGGCTACATTATAACGTTGCTCGGGTTCAATATTAGTTAAGCTATCTGGATTATCAAAAACTAGCCAATTATTAAAGCGCATTTCGCGTTCTAATTGAAAACTTTCCCACATACAGTAACCTGCTGTTAACATGATTGGATTAATTTTGCTATTTGTAAACAATTGTTGAATTTTTTGTTTTCCACCAGTTAATACCCAGCGATCATCATCGCTACTATTATGAACAATAAAGCCAGTTTCTAATTCAACTGGACCACCAAAAAATAATGGTAGACTTTGCCAATTTTTGCTGGGTTGTTCATCAAAATCAAAACAACTTAAGTTGATTTTATTAGTCATGCTTTTGTTCATAATAACTCCAACTGCACCCGTAATTATACTATGTTCAGTAATATAAACAATACTTTGTTCAAATACATTATTTTGAATTGAAGGCATAGCGACTAAACATTTACCTTTTAAATTAGTATTTAATTCTAAATTTAAATTTATCGTCATAATTCTTCCTTTGTTTAAATTTTATTACTCGATTATAGTGGTGAATTAATTATCCACCATGATTAACATGGCTTAAAGCGTCTACTAAACTTACACTAACAATTTGTGAGACTCCTTTTTCTTGCATCGTTACCCCAACTAATTGAGTAGCCATTTCCATGGCTAGGCGATTATGTGAAATATAGACAAATTGAGTTTTAGCAGCTAATTCAGTTACCAAATTACAAAAGCGTTGCGTATTAGCATCGTCTAATGGTGCATCGACTTCATCTAATAAACAAAATGGTGCTGGATTTAAACTAAATAATGCAAATACAAAACTCATAGCAGCTAATGCCTTTTCGCCACCAGATAGTAAATGAATTGTGGTATTTTTTTTACCTGGTGGTTGAGCAAATATTTGTACTCCTGCCGTTAAAATATCACTATCAGTTAAAGCTAAACGTGCATCTCCACCACCAAATAAAATCCGAAAATATACCGCAACTGATTGATTTAGAGCACTAAATGTAGTTTGGAGTAATTCACGGCTTTCTTCATCAATATGATTAATTGCCGTTTGTAATAGATCAATGGCCTGATGTAAGTCATCTAATTGACTAAATAATTGTTGTTGCTTTTGTTGCGCCTGTTCTAAATCACTAATCGCTTTAAGATTAACTAAACCTAGTTCATTAATTTGCGCTTCAAATAATTTACTTTGTTGAGTTAATTCAGCTAAGCTCAATTTAACTTGACTAGTGGATACTAGGCTAAGTAACTCTGTTTCATTTAATTGTAGAGTGTCAACTTGTTCACGATAAGTAGATAATAATACCAATTGTTCTTGATGGCGTAATTGAGTTTGATTAATTTTATCTTGATAACGTTGCCTACTATTATGTAAGGTAGATAATTGATTTTTCAAGTCTAATGACTGATTAACTACGCTATCTAAATTATGCCGTAAATCATCTAATTCTAAAGTTATTTGTTGAATTTGTTGTTGTAAGTTATTAATTTCTTGCTCTTGATTTTGTGCATTAAAAGCTTCACGTTCATTAGTTAATTGGGCTAATTTTTGACGGGAATTATTTAACTGTACTTTCTTGTCATGCATTAAATTAGTTAAATTAATTTGTTGTTGTTGCAGTAGTTTTATTTCAGTTTTAGTTCGTTCAATTTGATTATTACAACTATCTACTGCCATAACTGCTTGACTAACCATTTGCTCTAAATCAAATTGTTCTACAGCTAAATCTGCTTCAGGTAGGCGTAATTCAATTAATAAATTTTCTTGAGTGAGT
>JBDLTW010000024.1:0-9952 GCA_039805605.1 Pseudomonadota bacterium | reverse complement strand
CTACTGATTAAATTACTTTGTATTACTATACTTTCTAAATTAGGCATAAAGTACTGTCTAGTTTTAATTAATTCAACTAAAAAGGTTGGGGTTGAACTTTCAAACCAATAATTACGGTATTGATAATCTTTATCAAAAAATAATAGTATATCAAATGGGTTATAAACTTTTTGCGTTTCAAGACCAGCAAAATTATAACCATTATACCATTTTTTAAGTTCAGCTCTATCAATATTACCATCGGCTAAATATTCAGCAAAATGCGTTTCTAATTCATTTTGGGTATAACCACAAATATCAGCATATTTAACATCTAAACTAATATCATTTAAATTGTTTAAACCGCTAAAAATACTAACTTTATTAAACTTTGTTACGCCAGTTAAAAAGACAAATTTTAAATATTTATCATTAGATTTTATTATTGAATAAAGTTTTTTCAATATTTCACGCATTCTTAATGCTTGTTCTTGATTAGTTATGCAATCCAAAATTGGTTTATCATATTCATCAATTAATAAAACTACTTTTTTACCGTGTTTTTTATAAATATCACGAATTAACCACTGCAATAACTGACCAATAGATAATTCAGTTCTTAAATTAACTTGATATAATTCAGCTACTTCAGCTAAAGTTGGCATAATCATATCAAATAATACTTGTTCACTATCTAATCCTGAACTACCGCCAAAATCAAAATGTATTATTGGATAACTAACTGACCAATCCCAATTATTTTCTAAGTATAAGCCATTAAATAATTCTTTATTCGCACTAAATGCCTCTTTTAAGGTATCAATTAACAAAGATTTACCAAAACGCCGTGGGCGAGATAAAAAATAACATTTACCTTTAAGTAAATTAGTTAAATGGGGTGTTTTATCAATATAAACATAATTATTTTTACGAATTTCAGCTAAGGTTGCAATGCCAATGGGTAAATTTTTCATGTTGTGGTTCTTTCTAAGTGTTAATTTGGTTTTAATTATGCTTAGTTAAATTTAAAATTATTGTTCTAAGCCACTATTTTAACATAATTAATCCAACACGCCGTAAAACCTCTCCCTTCAGGGGGAGGATATAAGGCATTAAACTAGCATAGCTTGTTGCGAGTAAGACCATTTAATAAACCAGCTTGAATTTTGTAAATCAACTATAGTATAATGATTCCATCATGAAAAATAAAGCCTATAAATACAGAATATATCCTATAGATGAACAAAAACAGCTATTAGCTCAAGCATTTGGATGTGTTCGTGTGGTATGGAACAATCTACTTGATTAGCGTAATAAAGAATATTCTCTTAACGGAAATAAAATTAACTATACTAAATCTTCTGCTCATTTAACTGAATTTAAAAATCAAGAGCAATTTGGCTGGTTGAATAATGTTAGTTTGGTAGCGTTGCAACAAACACTGCATTCACAAGATGTTGCTTTTAGTAATTTCTTTGCTAAACGTGCTAAATATCCTAATTTTAAGCGGAAATCTAGCAATCAATCATTTAGATTAATGAGTATTGCTTACCGCTTAAAAGATGGTCAATTGTATATTGCTAAATCAATTGAGCCTATTAATATTAGATGGTTGCGTCCATTAGAGGGTAAACATTCAAGCATAACAATTGCTAAAGATTGTGCTGATAGATATTTTGTATCATTTTGTTCAGAGCTTGAGATTAAATCATTACCCAAAGTTGATAAAACAGTGGGTATTGATTTAGGCGTGTAAGAAGTTGAATATATGAAGTTTTTAATTCCAAATCATTGATATTATTAACAATTTCACTGATGAATTAAATTATAAATAGATTGGTTAATCCACCATCAACAACAATATCATTACCTGTCATGAAATTATTTTCTTCAAACATTTTGACTATTGAAAAAATATCATGAACATTCCCGCAATCATGAGTATAGTAAATATCGCTATAATCTTTTAATTTTCCGTTATATTTCCGTCTAATCATTGGCGTGTCAATTGTAGCAGGAGAAATTGAATTAATCAAAATATTGTATTGATGATTTTCTATAGCGGCAACCTTAGTTAAATTAACAATAGAAGCTTTGGCAGAACTATACGCTAGGAAATTTTTCATACCGATTTTCGCCGTAATACTTGCAATATTAACGATTTTCCCGCTTTTCGCTGGTTGCATCAATTTAATTTCATATTTCATTGCGTTAAATGTGGGTAGAAAATTCATTTGCCACTGTTGAGTTATTTCACTTGCTGAAAAGTGAATAAACTCTTGTCGTGTGGCTGAAACTCCTGCACAATTAATAGCCAAATCAATATGCTGAATTTGATTAAAGACATTACAAACCTCTTCTTCATTGCGTAAATCACAGATATATTTTGTACAATTATCTAGTAGTATACTATTAATATCAATTGCAATAACATGGTAATTCTGTTCAATATATTGTTGGGCAATGTAATAACCAATTCCTGAAGCCACTCCAGTTACTAAAATAGTCTTCATTTAACTTCCATTATTTAATAAACTTAATTAAGAATAGTAAAATTTATTCTTATATATCAAATATATACCCTATTAACATTAAGATGCTAATATGAAAGTTGTTTTATTTGTTTTTGTAATTGCACAAATTTTTTATAGCAATCCATCACAGGATGTATCTGTTTATCTACTTCCTTTATTATATCTGATATATTGGTATAATTATACAATATTATATTTGTATTTTTAGTTAAACCAATTAATAAATCTAATAATTTATTAATATTACTCTTACTATTATTAGATAATAATTTTTTTGATATAAAGTCCTACAGTTTTATTTTGTGCATATTTGGCTAACCATAATTTAGTTTCGAGAACAAATCCTGATTGTTTTAATAAACTAAAGTGATGAGGATCTAATTATTGTTCTGCTTGGATAAAATAGCGTTCATCGGTTGATAAATAAGCTTCTTCAAGACAAACAATTACCTCATCTGATGAGCCATCAAAATCACTAATCCAGCTACGACGCTGCCAACATTCAGGAACATATTCGCTATTATGGGGGGGCGATAGATGGTACGATATAAATATCAATTTGATTTTGTTGCATATATTGACATAATATATTTAACCGTTGCGCAATAGTTGTCATAAGAACCTCTTATTGTTAAATAAACGGATAGTATAATATACTCGCAACACAAATGCAAGTAAAGTAAATTTGTTTGGTTCAATTATTCTATCAACAATTTTGTTGATTTACAGAATAAGATGAATATGATAAAATATATTTTTAAATTTATTTTTTCTAAAATATAGAAATGGATCACAATGAAAAAGTTACTTAGTTTAATAATTCCAGCAATAATATTAGTAGGTTGTAATTCTGGTGGTAGCTCATCATCAAATAATTTATCATCAAATAATTCATCAGTCTCAGCAAACAATAATACTCAAGCAATAAATAATCAATGGCAACGCATAGGTAAAGGTGAGAGTGATTTTAGTTTAACTAGTTCTTCAAATTTTGATCCATATTCACATGCGATTTATAGCTTAAATATTGATAGTAATGATATATATTTATGTAAATTAGATTTTTCTGCTACATCTCAAGCAGTTCCAAGCTGTAAAGTTAGTTCAATATTAAATGACTATGTAACTAATTCAACTTTTGTTTCTGATTCCAATGGACATATATATTTAATTGCCCAAAGTATTGTTGACGGGAATTTTTACTTATTATCTTATAATGTTACAACACAAAATTGGTTAGAACCGCTACCTTTAAGCGGATTATCAATTAAAGATATGAAGACTCTAATTTATAACAATAATTATTTTTATTCTAATGGTCTGATCTATATTAGTCGAACAGGAATGCCAGGGTCTGAAATTTCGAATAACCAAGACTTAATCACCATTAATCCTGTTAATGCAATTGTAACTGATTATGATAATTTTTTTATGGGAGGAATTCCTAGCTATTATTTTAATGTAAATAATCAAAAAATTTATTATTTTAGTCAAGCCAATTATGCTTTAAATATACAAAATTTAGATGAGAGTAAGAGTCAAATAATAGATACTCCGAATATAGATCCTGTAATGGGAATAGCAATTGATGAATCCCAAAATATTTATATTTGTAATAATGAACAAGGTAAAATTTATACAAAAAATTTATTAGACACAGATAATAATTGGCATGAATTTATTCCTACTTCTATAACTAAATTAGGACAAAGCACTGCCTGTCAATCAATCGCTAGTGCAAAAATTGATGGTCATAATTATTTAATAACTTATGGTTATTATTACAAAACCCAATATGCTTTAAATCCTGTATATGGTTGGTCTAAATTTTTACTTAATTAATTTAAGGTTTACCCTATTTTACAGGTAGGTTGAGAAATAAAGCAAAAAGTTCCCCAATAAATTGGAGAACTTTTTCTCTAAAGATTTTTAAATAATTAATTACGCCAGTCTCCACTTGTTTTTATAAAGACAATAGAATTAGTCGCAAAATATTATCATTTAGTGTTGCTATATTTTTTAATTTCCAAATTGTTAAAAAGCGAGAACAGGTGGCTCAACTAAATTATTTAATCAAAATTAAATTTAAAGTTTAGACTGGCGTAATTAATATTTTATTTTGTGGTTCTTTGTTTAATTTTTTTGCTACTGAATCTTTCATCCCAAGTGATTTACATTGGTCAATCAACTTTTTGGCTAATTCATTCCAAGACCAACAACCATAGTTGGTAGATATTCCAGCTCCAATAAATGCTACTATGTGACTACCTGGGTTTCTTTTTTCTTCATTATAAAATTTGGGAAATTCCTCATTTAAAAATTTTTTAATAAAATCATGATTAAATCCTTAGTTCAGGTAGGTTGTTGATGATTTCTACACTGGCTAGGCTGATGGTTATTACACTCTGGAGCAGTTCCAAGGGATAACGTGGGTTATTCATGGTTTCAATTGCCCAATCGTTGGCATCGTTGATAATGCCGCTATCTTTATGCGTTGCGACGCCTTGGCGTTCCATTACCCATTCAACTGCCGATTTACCGTTAACAATATAATCATAAGTTTCTAATGGAATATTCTCAAGGGTGACTTTGCCATTGTAAATAATCTTGGATTTATCGGTTTTACTAGCGAATTTCATTTTTTGCACATAAAAATCAGCGGTAGTTAATTGGCTTATGTCTTTAGCAAAAGTAACAGGATATAAATCTGCTGTTTCATAGTGCAAATGTAAATCAGCTAATTGGCGTCCAGCTTGAGCAAAAGCCTGAAAATCGGCAAAAGTTTTTACGCATGGAATGCGTGGTAATGCTTTAGTTAGATTATCCGCATATTTGGTTTTATATTGTGGTGAATGTAATAAACCATAGATATAATAAAATAAGTCATCTTTAGTTATTGATGTATCACGATAAAAATCAGTAAAATGCTTTAATCCAGCGTCAGTAATGGCGTGTTTTCTGGTATATTGTTTACCACTTGGCGCAGTAACTATTTCTAAATCATCATTAAAATTAAAACCATTATGCTCAGTTATTAATTCATATAAATACATAGGGAATTGTTGTGATTTAGAAATAATTTCTAAATCTGGTAAAATATTACTCATTAATGTAGAAAAATCTTTGGTTGAGCCTAAACCAGTAACCCCAATTACTAGATTATCCATACCACCTTCTGGGAATATTTTCGGCATTTGCAATAACATTTCATTCCATTCGTTATTGTAATAACACCAATTAAGTGTAAATGGTCGATATAATGCTTTTATTAGTTTGTTTGATTCATAACTACTATAAACATATTTACTAAATATTTGTCTTATTCCTCTAGTCCAAGATATTTTGGTACTATCATTATTTACAAAACCAGCAATATATTTTTCAGCATCAGCTAATTTTGCAGGTTGGTTGTTAATTGCCTCGCTATTTTGATAACGTTGTAATTCGCTATTATAAAAATCAATCATATTAGACACATTTTGGCTTAACTTAGTTTTAGAATAATTATACACCCAAGCATCTCGATTAGTTGCTAATCCTAATGTAAATGTTTCAAATATCGTAATAGAATTTTTATCTTTTTTATCACCCATAGAAATATAATTATAAAAGCCATCATCACGTTGATTTAGCCAATCATTGTATTTATCTGGAGTAATTTCTTGCCATAAATTTTGTTCAGAAATAGTTTTAATTGATTTTAAATTGGCTATTTTGGCTAATTTTTCTTCCTTAGTTAAATAATCTCCAATATCATAAAAATAAATTTTACCATGGTGTTTAGCATCACTATTTTTAACTAATATTGAAATTGCAATTGGTGCTCGACTTCCACTACCAAAAATTTTACCGCCTTCTTTTCGTGATAATTCTCCAGAAGTTCGTTGATTTCCACGTAAATGAAAAATATATAGGCTACTAAATTCTTCTTGTAAACATTTACGCATACCATCTGCGGAGTTAGATTCAATCCAACCTGCATTAGTAATAAAACCAATTACACCATATTTATCAATTCTATCACTAGCCCAACGAATAGCCCGAATATATGAGTCGTATGCACTTTTTGATAATCCTGCGTTAGAATATTTTACATAACTATTTTCTATACTTTGGTCTAATTTTGGATATTTAACATTTTGATTATTATCGTTACCACTGGTTTGCCCTGCCGAATAAGGTGGATTACCAATAAATACTCGGATAGGTAATTTCTTTTGAGCTCTGCGCCGATGATAATTATCAGCTAATTGTGGTGTAATCAGGTCTTCAACTTGTTCATTGAGTTGGAAGGTATCCGTTAAACAAATTCCTTCAAATGATTGATATTGTCCACCAACAATTGCATGATAAACTGACTCAATATTAATACTGGCAATGTAATAAGCTAATAAAACTAATTCATTAGCGTGTAATTCGGTAGTTTTGATTTTTTCACCATGAACGGTTTTTTCATGAACGGTATATTTATAGGCTAATTGATCTTTGGTTAATAAACCACTTTGCATTAAACGAGTAATAAACGTTCCTGTTCCCGTAAATGGATCAACAATATGAGTGTTTTTATCACCTAATTCTTGCCCAAATTCTTGTTTTAAAATATCATTGACACTATGAATAATAAAATCAACACATTCCACAGGGGTATAAACAATTCCTAAGCGTTCAGTCATGCGTGGAAAAGCATTGCGGAAAAATTTATCATATAATTCAAGGATAATTTTTTGTTTAGCTTCAGCGGTTTCAATTTTTGCCACTCGACGTTTTACGCTTTCATAAAACTTATCGAGTTTTTGCGCTTCATTATCAATATGATGGCTATCCAAAATATCCAGAACTTGTTGCATGGATTTGGAAATAGAATTATGTTCAGTAAAATTATAATTGCTAAATAAGGCTTCAAAAATTGGACGGGTAATTATATGTTGTGCTAACATCTCAATAACTTCTTCTTCAGTTACTGAGTCATTAATATTAGCGCGTAAATCATTGACAAATTTGCTAAAGTGCTGATAAGCTGAACCATCTTTGTTGGCTAAACTAGTTTGAATGCGTAGAATATGTTGATTGGCAATGGCTGCAACATCAGTAGCCCAATCTTCCCAATAAAAACGAGTACCGCATTTTTCTTCTACTTTGGCAAAAATAGCTTTATGTACCACATCAAAACCTAAAGCTAATTCATCTTGTTGTTGCATTGTGGAAGCTTCTTTGCTGGTTGTTTCTCGAGTATTATCATTGTGTTTAGCGGATTTATCACCAGCGTTTAAGCTTTTATTGGCAGTTTGGTGATTATGTTGCGGTAATTGATCCATTACCACAATTACTTCTAAATGTTTTTTAATGGCTTCGATTTTGTGATCGAGATTATCAGTTAAACTAACTTGGTTAATTTCAGCATCTAAACGTTCATCATGCGAACGTAAAGCATTTAAAACGTCCCATACAATATTGTAATTAGGATTTTTTTCAAGCTGTTCTTGGGTGTTGGCATCAGTTGGAATAACTATTGGAATAATAATGTAACCTAATTGTTTATCGGGTGCTTTGCGCATAACCCGACCAACCGATTGTACAATATCTACTTTGGATTTACGCCCATGAATAAACATCACCGCATCTAATGACGGCACATCTACCCCTTCCGATAAACAACGTGCATTACTTAAAATACGGCAAGTATCTTCAGTTGGTTCTTTTAACCATGCTAATTTGGCATTTTTTTCACTAGCGTTCATAGTTCCATCAACATGATCTAATTGACAAATTATATCGCTTTGTTCTGGATATTGATCTAAATAGGCTTTGACAATTTCAGGAAATTGTTTAGTAAATTTATCTCTTGAATCAATGATGCTATGACAAAACGCCACTGCTCGTTGCATTGGGCGTTTATCGGTTAAATTCATATCTAGCTTAATTAAAGCTTTGTAGCAACCAAGCATTTTAGCTACATCACCAACTTTTAATCCACCATCGGATTCTTCTAAATATTTTTGCATATCACGGCTTACTTGTTGTTCGTCCATGGCTAAAACTATTACTTTGTAATCGGTTAATAAATCTTGTTCTACCGCTTCACCAAATTTTAAACTATAGAAAACTTTACCATAAGTGCTTATATCGTCCATCGAAAATAATTCGGCATCTTTTCTTTTGGCTTCTTCTTTAACGTTCTCATGATAAATTTTAGGCGTAGCAGTCATATACAGACGTTTAGCACTACGAATATAAAAGTTATCGTGAACTCGAACAAACTCCGAATCATTTTCTCCTGCTAAAGTTGCTCCCGTCGTGCGATGAGCTTCATCACAGATAATTAAATCAAAATCTGCCATGCCATAAATGCTTTGTGCTTGATGAATTACGTTAATTGATTGATAAGTAGAAAAAATTACTGTCATTTTATCGGGATATTGATGCTGGTTTTTTTCGGCTAATTTTTGTGGGTCGGTTGTTGCAGGATAAGCTAGATCGGTTAAATCTAATTGCGCAATGTCATCATCATTGGATTTACGTTTACCAACATCACTATCAGAACATACCGCAAAAGCATGAATTGGTGTAGCACTTTGAATGCTCCATTCGGTAATTGTTTGACTAGCTAAGGCTAATGAAGGAACTAAAAATAGTACTCGTTTATTTTTACCTGCTACCGCTTCAGCAATTTTTAAAGAGGTAAAGGTTTTACCTGTACCACAAGCCATAAATAATTTACCACGATCCGCAGTTGCAAAACCTTGTATAGTTGCGGTTAGTGCTTGTTGTTGATGTGGAAGTAATGATTTTTTTGCAAAATGTTTTACTTGTTCAGTGGTTAAATAATATTCCCAATCTATTGAACTAGTTTCAAAATCAGCTAGGGAAATACGCATTTTTTCTTTGGATAAATGCTCAAATGTCTGTTGGGCTAATTTATTTAAGCCTTTTAATGAAGTGTCAACTAAAATCCGTCGAGTAAAACAATCACGTTCAGAAGCGGAAATAAAGCTATCTATTTCAGGCTTACTAATATGGGTGTCATGGTGGTAAAATTTACATTGAATTGCACTAAAGCCTTCGCCATATTCAGGGCTATTCGTGGCAACTAAATCTATTCCACTGTCAATTCCACTATAGTTATTTTCATTTGCCCATTCATTAAATGTTTGTACTTGGGTAAATTGTGCTGAATAACGTTCATCATTTAACAGAAATAATTTAACTAGTTTTTCGAAATAATTCCCTTGTTCTCGTTTAGTGAGAGCGTTATCACGGTAATGTTGTAATAAATGGTGAAATGCTGACATGATTGTGTTCCTTATATTTATTCCAAGAATAATCTCTTTTTCTAGCTTGTTATTTTTATCTATTTAAAATGCTGATTATATTAGATTATTTGTATATTTCTTTACGATGTCCAATATCCAAGACGACTATGGTAATAATTTGATTATCAA
>JBDLTW010000023.1:0-3432 GCA_039805605.1 Pseudomonadota bacterium | reverse complement strand
ATCTCTTCATATGAATAACCGTTATTAATAAGCAACACGGCTTTGATTCGATCGCAAACCCGCTTGTCTCTTGATTTTTTATGTTGAGTCCTAAGACTTTCTATTTCTTCTTTAGTTAATTCGATTAGTATAGAGGTATAAATAGATTATGTGAATAGGAGTTAGCGATGGTAAAAGAGGCAACATTTTTAGATTATTTTGAAGATATGGAAGATCCAAGGTCAGAAAAAATAAGTTATACAGTACTCATGAGATTTTATTAATTAGTATTTGTGGATTAATTTGTGGAGCAGAGAGTTGGAGAGATTTGGTAACATTTGGGAATGAGAAACTAGAATTTTTAAGAGAATATTTACCATATGAAGCAGGAGTTCCCTGTAAAAATACATTTTGTAGATTTTTTGCGGCATTAAAACTGGAGGAATTTAAAAAATGTTTCACGGCGTGGATTGAGTCATTACCACTATTAAAAAATGAAGTAATAGCAATAGATGGCAAAAGATTATGTGATAGTTTTGATAGCATAAATGAGAAATCGGCGATACATATGGTAAGTGCATTTGCCACTAAAACAAAGATTGTAATGGCTCAACAAAAAGTGGTTGATAAATCTAATGAAATAACAGCTATACCTAAGTTACTGGAGCTATTGAATTTAAAAGGCAATATGTGACGATTGATGCAATGGGAACACAAAAAAAATAGCTTAGAAAATAATTGATGGAGAAGGAGATTATATTTTAGCATTAAAAGGAAATCATGCAATTTTACATGATGATGTAGTTGAATTTTTTAATGAAAATATGAATAACTCAGAAAATAGTTTAAATATTGCACAAGATATTGATTGTGGGCATGGGAGAATAGAAGAGCGAGAGTGTTTTGTAACAGATAAAATCGATTGGTTAGGTGAGCTTAAATTTCTAGGTATGAGAAGTATTGTATGCATTAGTGCTACTCGCACAATTGGAGATAGTGTAACTAATGAAAAACGTTACTATATTTCTAGTTTACCAGCAGAAGCGAAAAAATTAATCAAGCAACCTGTGAACATTGGAGTATAGAGAACTGCTTAATTGGAGTTTAGATGTAACATTTAATGAAGACAACTCAGGGATATGTCGTGGTAATGCTGCAGAAAATATTGCTATGGTTAGACATACTGCATTAAATTTATTGCAAATCTCAAAAAATAAGTTTAAAGGCACTAGTTTAAAAGGACTACGTAAAAAAGCTGGTTGGTGTAATTGTACTTTACGTACTATATTAGAGCAATAATTATCATGGGACAGCCCAGTACGGTAAGTTGGATAAACTACTATAAACTAGTAAATATGCTATAATAACCCCTTGTATTTATAAAAAGGTGTATATAATGTTTTATGTTGTTGAACGATCAGTGGTAGTTTTGAAACCTAAGCAACCATTTTTAGATTGGATTAATGATAATCTAGTTACTGAGCAACTTGGCTTATTGGATTTATCTAGTATTCGTTTAGACTGTAACTCTTATTTAATTCCTGAGATTGAAGAACTTGAAGATGGGATTGCCTATGTAGATGAAATGTATGAAAATTTTTTCCGCATTGAACTAGCTAGTTGGATTGACGATCAAAGTTTATGGCCACAAGAATTAAGTTTAAAAATGTTCTGGGAATGGTTTGATGTTGAAATTTCGCCTTCATTAATTGATATGACTGAAGCGGATGTTGAAGAAGAAATTGGGGAAGAAACGGCGGAAACTATACATTAAAAAGAATAATTATTATTCATGGCTAATCATCTGATTAATCTAAATTTAACTTCATCTAAGCTACTAAGTAGTAGCTTAATTATTGTGCTAAGTATAGTAATTGCACTTATTTATACAAGCAATATTTATCTTGGTTATCGATTTATGTTAATCTGTCTAAGTATAATTATTATTAGTACTAATTTATGGTATATTTTTAATCCTCCAATTACACAATGTGATTTAATGCTTGAGTTACACCAAATAATTATCTGGCAATATGGAAGACCAATAATTAGCCATATTCAACAATTATATGCGGTGACTCCATTTCTAGCTGTAATAAAGTTTGATCACAATAATAAATCTTTTAAGTTGTTAATCGCCAGTGATGCAACTGATAAAAATACCTTTAAACAAATCATGAGATATATACGATGGAAATCTTAGATAAACAATATATTATTAATCATCTATTAGCGAGTAATAATTTTAGTGCTAATTTAAATGAAGTGCAAAAAGTAATTGAATTTCTTAATTTAAATCCTACTTATCCAATTATTTTAGTTAGTGGTACCAATGGTAAGGGTTCAACTTGTGCTTTTTTGAGTCATATTTTGCAGTTAGCAGGATATAAAGTTGGTAGCTTTACCTCACCACATGTTTTTGATTATAATGAACGCATTCAAATTAATAACCAAGCAATTAATGATCATGATTTAATCAATGCACTAAATAAAGTCATTCAACATAGCCATGTCAATCTAGGTATATTTAAAAGTTTTACTCTAGCTAGTCATTTAATTTTTCAACAATATAATATTGACATAGCAATTTTCGAAGTCGGCATTGGTGGTAAGCTGGATGTAACTAATTTATTTGAACCAACTATTTCATTAATTACGGGAGTTGGTTTAGACCATTGTAATTTGTTAGGTAATTCAATTGAAGAAATAGCTCTGCATAAAGCACATATTTATCGCCCACAGAAACCTGCCTTATATGGGAGTTTAACCATAGCTAATAGCGTAATTGAACACACTAAGCAAATAGAGGCTAAATTAATTCGTTTGGGTACGGATTATAATTATATTAATCATCAATATGGTTGGGATTTTATTAGTCCGCAACAATGTTATTATAGTTTACCCTATCCAAGTTTACGTGGTAATGAACAATTATTGAACGCTAGTTTGGCCATAGCAGGATTATTACAACTGCGTAATAAATTTCCCGTAACTTTAAATCAAATTAAGCAAGGACTCTTAGAAACTACCCTAGTAGGTAGATTTGAAGTATTAGCTGGATTACCACAAGTAGTATTGGATACTGCTCATAATCCTCAAGCAGTTGATATTATGTGTAAAAACATGTTAAAATTATCGTTTGCTAAGCGTAATTTTGCCGTTTTAGCAGTTGCCGAAGATAAAAATTGGAGTGACATATTAAAGCAAAGCCAAAATAGCTTTGACTATTGGTATTTAGCACCACTTAATTCCTCACGGACTAGTAATCCCCAATTACTTGCCCAACACTTAAAAAATCATGGTGTAAAGGCCGAACAAATTATACTCTGTGATGATTTAGATAAGGCTATTACGATATGTTACCAACAATTAAACCAAGACGATCGCATGGTTTGTTTTGGATCCTTCTTAGTGGTCGAACAAGCTCATCGTATCATAAATAAGGTTAGAGCA
>JBDLTW010000022.1:0-5424 GCA_039805605.1 Pseudomonadota bacterium | reverse complement strand
TAAAAGCTCAGGAACAAGAAGAAAGCGATAATGGAGATTTTTGGGTAGATGAAAAAAATCATAATGTTATTTTATCTGAAGCAGGGCATGTTCGAGTTGAACAAATTTTAGTTGAATTAGGTCTAATTCAAGAAGGTGATAGCCTATATAATGTCAATAATATTAGCTTAATGCACCATTTATTATCAGCATTAAAAGCTCACTATGTATATTTTAAAGATCAACATTATGTAATACAAGATGGTGAGGTAGTTATCGTTGATGAATTTACTGGTCGCTTAATGTCAGGTCGACGCTGGTCCGATGGTTTACATCAGGCAGTAGAAGCTAAAGAAGGTGTTGAAATTCAACGCGAAAATCAAACCCTAGCATCAATTACCTTCCAAAATTATTTTAGAATGTATAAAAAATTATCAGGTATGACGGGTACTGCCGACACTGAAGCATATGAATTTCAACAAATTTATGCTCTAGAAACAGTAGTTATTCCAACTAATAAACCAACGGTACGTAAAGATTATAATGATAAAATTTACTTAAATATAGAAGATAAATTTGCAGCTATTGTTGCCGATTTAAAAGAGTGCTCATCACGAGGGCAACCTGCATTAGTTGGTACCACTTCAGTAGAAAGTTCCGAACAATTATCACGATTATTAAGCACAGCAGGATTAAAACATTCCGTTTTAAATGCTAAACAACATGCTCGTGAAGCAGATATTATTGTCCAAGCTGGTTATCCAGGCAATATTACCGTTGCAACCAATATGGCAGGACGTGGAACAGATATTATTTTAGGTGGTAATCCTAAACCTTCAATCTTAGCCATTGAAAACAATAATAGCTTGACTCCTGAACAAAAACAACAAGAAATTGCTCAACTTATGCAAGATTGGCATCAACGTAATGAGCTAGTTTTAGCCGCAGGCGGTTTATATATTATTGGTACAGAACGCCATGAATCACGACGAATTGACAATCAGCTACGTGGACGCTCTGGACGTCAAGGTGATCCTGGTGCATCACGCTTTTATTTATCTCTAGATGATTCATTATTAAGAATCTTTGGCGGTGAAAAAATGCGTGGAATGATGCAAAGACTAGGTATGGTTGCAGGTGAGGCTATTGAACATCGTTTTCTATCGCGATCAATAGAATCAGCTCAACGCAAAGTTGAAGGACATAATTTTGATATTCGTAAACAATTACTTGATTATGATGATGTAGCTAATGCACAACGTAAAGTAATTTATGCGCAACGCAATGAAGTATTAACTAGTGATGATTTATCACCAATGACATATAATATGCTAAAAACAGTCATAGGCGATCTTTTTGATAGCTATATTCCTGCTAAATCATTAGTTGAGATGTGGGATATTCATGGTTTAGAAAAAATTCTTCGTGATGAATATTTAATTGATTTTCCAATTCAAGCACGAATTGATTTAGATCCTAATATCGATGAGCAATTATTGCGCTCAGAATTATTAGATTTAGCTTTGACTAATTATCAAACTAAAATCACCAATTTTATGGCACGAATTGCTAATGAAATTAATCAATATGCACAAACAATGTTACCTGAAAATTCAGCCAATTGGGATTTAAACTCATTAAACACCATGATTATGCAAAATGGTATTAATGAAGCAGTTGATTTTGCAACAATGTTTGCCAATGAAACTAATCGTGATGTAGTTTTAGCTACATTTAATGATTATGCTAAACAAATTACTGTAGCTCAAGTTACCCGTTTTGAACGTAGTATTTTATTGCAACATTTAGATTTATACTGGCGTGAGCATTTGACCCAATTAGAGCACCTACGTCAAGGAATTGGTTTACGTGGCTATGCACAAAAGGATCCGAAACAAGAATATAAGCGTGAAGCTTTTGATTTATTCTCCAATATGCTTGATGGCATAAAGCAAGATGCAGTAAAAGTATTATTAACTGTACGTCTACAGAGCCTAGAAGATGTTCCAAATGACAATTTTGCTGAAGAACCTGATGAGCTCAAATTACAACATAGCTCAATTGAAACTAATTCTACGGATCCAGTTAGTTCAACAATTAGTCGCAATTCACCATGCCCATGTGGTAGCGGTAAAAAATATAAGCATTGCCATGGCAGTTTAACTTAATTTACTTTTATTAAACAACCCGCTATTTAGCGGGTTGAATTAGTTAAATTAAATTAACTTGTTTAAGTAATTCGGTTTGTTTAAATAATTGTTCGGTAGTTAGATCTGCGACAATTTGATGTTGCTCATTAAACAGAAGACTCCGCATAGTTATACTTTCAACTAACTGCAAATTATGGCTTGAAATAATTATAGTTTTGCCAAGTTGATGTAATTGTTTCAATAAATCAATTAACCAACGCTGAGTTTTAGGATCTAAAGCATTTGATGGCTCATCTAAAATTATCACACTAGGATTAAGCAATAACACAGCCGCCAAAGCCACTTTCTTTTTTTCACCACCACTTAAGCGATAAGGTACTTTAGTTAATAAATGCTCAATTGCAAATAATTCACTAATTTGCCTAATTCTTTGTTTAATTATATCAGTAGCTAAATTTAATTGCAATAATCCAAAGGCTAATTCATCATAAACGCTATTACAAAATAATTGCACCTCTGAATCCTGAAAAATAAATCCAATTTGCCGATGATAATTAAGACTAAATTTATCCTGATTTAATAATTGTTCGCTAATAGTTTGTCCAAAAGCTTTAAATTCCCCAGTTGTCGGAGAAATTAATCCTGCGAATATTTTTAATAACGTTGATTTACCACAGCCATTAGCCCCTAAAATACTAACAGCTTCGCCTTGAGTAATTTTTAAATTAAGATTATTCAAAATATTCTCTTGACTATGTGGATAAACAAAATTCATCTGAACACATTCAAAAATTGTCATTTGCGACATAAGGAATTATCCCAATAGAAAAATACCGATAATAAAACTAAAATTAAATACCATAAACTGATAATCACGGTAACTTAATTGATTAACAACATGATTTTGATAAGCTGAAAATCCACGACAGCGCATTGCCTGAAAAATTTCATTGGCTAGATAATGCGCTTTTAAAAATAAAACTGCAATACTATGTCCAATAAATTTACGATTATTTTGATGCGTAATTATTCCAACACTGCGCAATAAACGTGCTTGATTAAGTTGTAAGGCTAAGTTAGCCAAAAGGAAAATATAACGATAAGTCATCTCTAAAATTAAAATAAAGCTACAAGGAAATTTTAACCATGCTAAACCATGAGCAATTTTACTCCATGATGTAGTGGTTAATAATACATAAACTATTGATAAACTACAGCCACTTCGTAAAATAGTTAATGCCACAATCTGAGCACTATACTTAGTAATATACAATCCTGAAGGCAACAAAAAATTATTTTTAGCGACTATTAATAACGGCGTTGTGTTGACTGTGTTAAAATGATTAAAGAGCACAGGCAATGAACACAATAACAAGATTGAGGGAACAAGCAACCAACAGCGTTTAATCAATAGTACTAAACTAATTCCACTAAGTCGAGCATAACATAAACTTAATATCACAATTAAGATTAAACTAGTTACATGACTGGTATAATTACTACAGATAATTAATCCAAATAAACTAATTATCTTACTAGGCGACTGTAAATTTTGTAATAAGCCTGTTTGTTGAGCTGTGGAGGATAAATAAATTTCATTAGCAAAAAGATCACTTAAATTATTAATCGTCTTACGTAAAAAATTTAATTTCTTGCCACTTTGTGCTAAATCTAGCGTTGCTAATGGTTCAGATAAATATTCAGGTAATTTCAGCTCTGACATAGTTATTTAGTTAACCTTGCGACGTATTAAACGTAAAATTTGATTAATACTAATAATAAATAGACCAATTATAGCTGATCCAATTACTGCTGATAATATATAACCACTAGCTTGAGTAAATGCGTTATTTTGAAAAAAACTTATACTATAATCAGGAATTAAAGCATGCCATTGCTCTAATTGCTGTTGCATGCCTTGCGGGACATAACCAAGCAATTGTTTAACCTCTTCACCACTCCATTCACCAAAAGCAGTTCCTTGGGCTAATAAGCCAAGAGGAGTTAAAATAATTAGACCAAGCAAACCACTTATAATATAGCGATTAAATAAAGGCTTAGTGTCTTTAATCTCACTAAGTGAATTACCTAATAAATTGGGCGCAAATTTAAGCATATATGCCATTGTCATCACACTAATAGCCGCTTCTAATGGCGCAGCAAAGAATAAGTGAGCAAACATCATGGCTGGTATGGTTACACTTAAGGGATAAAAACCATACAATGGCAAACCATGGCTATTAGTAAAAAACAAAGGCTGAATGCCTAATTCAATTGCGGTAAATAAAGCAGCTAAATTTAATCCAATATAACTAGCAATCCCAGTAGCAATTAAAATTATTTTACTATTTGAATTGGCTGATTGTGACAAAATTAATCGATAAATCCAATAACCACTCAGGGGCATTACTACAGCCATATTAAAACAATTAATGCCAAGAGCCATAATACCACCATCACCAAAAATTAGTGCTTGAATAATTAAGGTAGTTGAAATCGCTAAAATTGCATTAACTGGTCCAATTAAAATAGCTACTAATACGGCACCAACAGCATGAGCTGAACTCCCTCCCACTATAGGGACATTAAACATCATAATGATAAAACTAAAAGCGGCACATAAGGCAAGTAAAGGAATTTTTTGTTGATTATTTAGTAAATTGGCTCGGCGAAAAGCTAAATACCAAACTACGAACATAATTAAAGATGCGGGGATTGTAGTTTGTGGGCTCAAATAGCCATCAGGAATATGCATAGTTAAATATCTCCATAAAACTTAAGCCTTAATTTTAGCATAAAAGCCATACTTAAATCAATGCTAATTCTTAACCTCAACCCTGCCATAAAGAACGATAATTCCCACCTTATTGATCAAATAGTCAACTAAAATTTGGTAAACTTCTGTTTGCTTATCCAACACGCCTTAAAACCTATCCCTTCAGGGGGAGGATATAAGGCGTTAAAATAGCGTATCTTGTTGCGAGTAAGACTATTTAATAAACCAGCTTGAATTTGTAAATCAACTATAGTATAAACTCCATCATGAAAAATAAAGCCTATTAAATACAGAATATATCTAAAGATTTTGCTGATAGATTTTTGTATCATTTTGTTCGGAGGTTAAAATTAAATCATTAACTAAAGTTAATAAAACAGTGGGTATTGATTTAGGCTTAACTGATTTTTTAGTTACTTCAGATGGTGAGAAAGTAAAACCTTTAAAGGCATTAATTTTTAAATTTTATTTTTACCAAATTTATTAATAGTTTCTTCATAGCGACTATCGGCTTCACTA
>JBDLTW010000021.1:0-5308 GCA_039805605.1 Pseudomonadota bacterium | reverse complement strand
CAACGGAACTAGCCAAATTTATACCATATTCAATCAATAATTTATTGATTCGTTCTTTGCTTATTGATTTAATTATATTTGTCTGTGTTAGTATAACACTAAAGATTATTAGAAAAATATTGGTATCGTTATTAAAAAGCATCGGCTTAGGTGGAATAAATTATTTACTCGGAGCTGTTTTTGGCTTTATTCGCGGAGTTTTTATTAGTGCGGTATTTATCATTATCTTAGAAATTTTACATTTAGACAATAGTCATAGTTGGCAACACTCACACTTTAGTGGCGTAATTAAGCCAACTATTCAGATCTTATTAAGTTCTTTGCCCAATGATTTAATTAATTTCAAAGACCACGCTAATAATTACCAAAATTATTATCATTTAATCAAACAGGTTCAACATTAATCATGAAAATTTTATTTGGTGGGACTTTTGATCCAATTCACTTGGGACATATACAATTAGCATTACACATTAGCCGTGAATTTGCTCAAATGGTGCACTTTTTACCTTTAAATGGTACTCCAAGTTATAAAGCACCACCACAAGCCAGTTTACCTCAGCGTTTAGCCATGCTACAAGATATAGTTAATAAATATCCGAATGAATTAAACTTAGATCTTAGTGAAGCTAATCAGCATAATTATACCCCAACTTATTTAACTTTACAACGCTTGCAACAAAATCAAACACAAGCAATAAGTTTTATTATTGGTGGTGATTCGCTAGTTAACTTAGATAGTTGGGACAATTGGCAACAGCTATTTGATTTAACTAATTTTATTGTCGCAATGCGTCCACAATATGATTTAAGCCAAATGAGTGCTCGATTACGCGCACAAATTGAACCTAGATTAGTAACGCAACTAAATCTACAACAAATTAGAGGACAAATAATTTTAACAAACTGTCCTGAACTAGATATTTCTTCAACCAAAATTCGTCAAGCCTGTCAGAATAATTTAGCATATCAAAAATGGCTTGAACCTGAAACTGTAAAATTCATTCAACAACAACAACTTTATTTATAAAAGGATTTTTAATAATGAATATTGAACAAATTACCCAAATCGCAACTAATGCACTTGAAGATATAAAAGGTGAGAATATCATCGTTTTGGATACTCAAGAGCTCTCACCATTATTTAGTAAAATGATTGTTTGTACTGGAAATTCTAATCGCCAAGTAAAAGCACTAGCTAATAATGTAGTTAGTGAATTTAAAGATAATCAAATTGAGATTGTTGGTGTAGAAGGTGAAGGTAGTGGAGAATGGGTGTTAGTTGACTGTGGTGATGTCGTAGTACATATTATGTTACCACAAGTTAGAGCTTATTATGATTTAGAAAGCTTATGGAATGGACAACGTCCCGAATAAATTATTATCTACCTCAAGTAGTGCAATGCATGGAATTGCACTAGAGATCTTTGGTCGAGGTATTATTATTACTGGTAAAAGCGGTATAGGTAAAAGTGAAATTGGTCTAGAATTAATTGAACGAGGTCATAAATTAATTTGTGATGATTTGGTTCATACCATAAAACAAGAACAACAAATCAAATTACAATCACCACAAGAGTTTGCTACGGGTTTTATTGAAATTCGTGGGCTTGGCTTTATTAATATTGCTCGTTTATATGGAATGCAACAAATCTGCCACGAGCAACAATTATTTATCATAATTCAATTGGTCGATAATGAATTTTTAGATTTAATTAATCAAGATAGATTGCGTCAATTAATCGATACTACCGATATTTTGGGGATTACAATCCCTATTTATCAATTGCCGATTGGGGCAAATCGCAATTTACCTATTTTGATTGAGTTGATTGTCAAATATGCAATTGATTGTGAAACTGGATATAATTCGCATTGGAATTTTATTGATAGCCAAACTAAATTTGTACAACAAGAAGGTGATTTATGCAAATAATCTTAATTAGTGGTGTTTCAGGTGCTGGTAAATCAACTGCCTTAAGAATACTTGAAGATAGTGGTTATTATTGTGTTGATAATCTACCTATTAGTATGTTAGAACAATTAGCACATATTTATCATCAATATGGCTATCAAAAAATTGCGGTTGGGATTGATACTCGTACGAATCCACTATTAGATAAATTACCTAAAGCATTAAAAGTATTAACTAGTAATAATATTGATGTGCGTTTGCTATTTTTGGATGCACATAATTCAACGATTATTACACGCTATTCTGAAACAAGGCGTAAACACCCTTTATCTAACTCTAGTACAACTTTAGAAGAGTGTATTAATTTAGAGCGTGATTTATTAACTGAAATTAGCCATATTTCGCATCGAATTGATACTAGCAATTTATCCGCTAATACTCTACGTAAATTTGTAAAAGATTTTGTCGCCGCTGATTATAAACAATTAAATATTATTATTCAATCGTTTGGTTTTAAATATGGTTTACCGATTGATTCAGATTTTGTTTTTGATGTCCGTTGTTTACCTAATCCACATTATGATAAAAATATTCGCGATTATAATGGTACCCAACAACCAATTATTGACTTTTTGGCAAAAGAAAGCAGTGTACAAAATATGCTTACCGATATTTACCAAATGACTAGTAAGTGGTTCTATGAATTTAGCTTGGATAATCGTAATTATTTAACTATTGCTATTGGTTGTACTGGTGGTAAACATCGTTCAGTATATTTAACCGAAGCTTTAGCTAGATTAATTCAAGATCAATTTCCTTTTAATGTAATAATTCGTCACCGACAATTAGCCATAAATACTGATCATCGATCAGTAACTAATCATTAACTGTTGAGAACTAAATATTAAGCCTAGAAGTTGTATTTTTAATACAGCAATAGTATAATATAGTCATAAAAGTCTAATTTAATAATGCTTAGACCAAAATTTATACAACTTAACCATTAAGCTATAAAGCTTAACTTATTAAATAATCAAAAGGATTTCTATCGATGAATAACGCAACACAAAAAATTCAACAATTAGTTAGCGAAAATAAAATCGTTTTATTTATGAAAGGAAATGCCAAATTTCCTATGTGTGGTTTCTCTGGACGTGCCCTTAAAATTTTATCACTTTGTGGAGTTACTGACTTTGTTACAGTGAATGTGCTAGAAGATGATGAAATTCGCCAAGGTATTAAAGATTTCTCTAATTGGCCAACTATTCCACAACTTTATGTTAATGGTGAATTTATTGGTGGTTCGGATATTATGGCAGAAATGTACCAAGCTGGAGAATTACAAGCATTGTTTGAATAATTAGACAAATAAAGGCACTAGATTAGGTGCCTTTTTATTTATAGGAGAATTAAGATGAATGAATTTTTAAATTTATCTCAACTCAGAGCCATTGAACAAGAGGCCTTAAAACAAGATATTGATTTGATCGATCGCGCTGGAACAGCTACTGCACAATGGGTAGAAAGTCAATTTAATCGTAAGCATAAAATCCTAATTATCGCAGGACGTGGGAATAATGGTAGTGATGGCTTAGCTAGTGCCATTTCTTTAATTAATTCAGGCTATAAAGTTGATTATTTACGCCTATTTAAGGATAATACTGCAGTTAATCAACGTTGGTTTGATAAATGTTTAAGCTTAAAAAAACCTTTAACTAGATTACCTAGTGACTTAACCAAATATGATTTAATTATTGATGCAATTTATGGTATTGGCTTAACTCATGAATTAGAAGTTGAAACTGCCAAAATTGTACAAAAAATTAATCAACAATCCTCATTTGTTTTAAGTCTAGATGCACCAAGTGGTTTAAATCCCTTTAGTGGTAAAATTTTTGGTGATGCTATTCGCGCAGATTGTACATTAACTTTTATTAGTGATAAATCAGGTTTACATACTGGTGATGGTTTAGATTGTAGTGGTGAAGTAAAAATTGTTGACCTAATTGATACAAAACAATATCAATTAACTAATTCAGAATATTGCATTAGATTTAATAATTTAGTTCATATTAATTATCAGCCGTTATTGCGTATGAAATTTAATACTAATAAAGGTAGTTATGGCACATTGGCTATAATTGGTGGTAACAAAGGAATGCATGGTGCGCTATTTTTAGCGGGTAGAGCAGCTTTATTAGCGGGTGCTGGTAAAGTGGTATTAGGTTCTTTAGACCCTAATTTTCACCTTGATTTTGCCATGCCAGAATTAATGAGCCAATCACCTAAAGATATTATCAAGAACTTACAAGCATTTGATGCAATAGCTATAGGTCCTGGTCTTGGTCAAGATGAAAAAGCTATAAAAATTCTTGATCGCTTATTAGATACTATAGAAGATGGTAAACTATTGGTAGATGCTGATGCACTTAATTTAATTGCAAGTAATCATCAATTACAATTGAAATTTCGTGAAGTTCGTTATAAAATAATTACACCTCACCCAGGAGAGGCGGCTAGAATTTTAGGCGTAACGGTTAATGAAATCCAAGAAAACCGTTTTATGACTATCTCTGACATATCAGCTAAGTTAAATAGTGTTACAATTTTAAAAGGTGCTGGTAGTTTAATTCAGTCAGACAACCAGATTTTTATTAATAGCACAGGCAATCCAAGTTTAGCTAATGCTGGGCAAGGCGATACCTTAACTGGCTTTATTGTAGCATTTTTAGCTCAAGGTATGGATCTATTAGATGCTACTTTATTAGGGGTATTTCTGCATGGTTTAGCAGCTGATCGATTGGTAATCAAACGCCGTGGTTATAATGGGATTTTAGCGAGTATGGTAGCCAATGAAGCTAGTGATTTAATTAATGAATTAATTTATGGTAAGTTATTTGACTAACAAAGTAAGAGTTAGTCTCATTAACAAAATAATCCCCAGTTAATAATGGGGATTATTTTAATTAAGCTTAAATATTCATGCTTAGAATGCTTAGAATAAATAACCAGCACGAAGATAGACTGTTGAATTACCATCAGTATTTGGCGTGTTTTTATTCCATGATTGATCGTATTTATAACCTGCTGCGACTAAGATAGTTTTAGCAATATCATACTGAACTTCTGGATTTACAGTAAAACGGAAATCTTGAACATAACCAGTTTTAGATTGACCAGCTAATGATGGATTTACACCATTACCCATATGCAAACCATCTTGTACTGGACCATTACCTGATTGTGTTAAATCATAACCAGTAAGATCTAAAGCAGCTTTAAATGTGTCGAATAAACGATATTCTTGTTTAACACCTAAACCATAATATTGATTTAAGAATGTCATCGTAGTACCATAGGTATAAGTAGCATAAGGAATAACTTGATAGCCAT
>JBDLTW010000020.1:0-5009 GCA_039805605.1 Pseudomonadota bacterium | reverse complement strand
AGCGGGAATTAACGCCTAGGGAGTTCCCTCTATTGGGGTTGAATGTAGTAATACAATCAACTAGATATGGAACGTTGAACTAGGAATCCTCGCCCTTTAGGGCGGGGAGGATGTCAACTAGGCTATACATCTCATCTAATTCTACTTTATCTGCCTCTTTTTATCCGATTTTAAGGTCTAATTTTTGAATCTATTGACGTAAATTTTTACCAAGTTTATCCACTAATATATGATTAACATTTAATAGTCTACATATCGATCTGAATATCATACCTTACAAAGATAATTCCAATTTTTGAATAAATTTTCATTTTTTATATTTTTATTTTTTTGCTATATTTTATAGCAACTACTATACAGTAAAAAGCATAAAAAATTAGTCAACAATTTTATATCTGTCAAATAAAAATATATGAGTATTTGAATATAACAATATGATGTGTATGGTAATTTTATAGAAAATAAATATTAATAAAAATAAAATATAATTATTTGCTATTAAGTGGCTATAATTATGTCTGCAATTTAATTTTTAGGAGTTATTAAATGTTAAGAAAATTTATTAAAAAATTAGTGCCTTCACGTAGCGATGTATTTTTTAATTTATTTGTTGAGGGTGCTGAAAATGCTCATCAAACAGCAAATATTTTTGCGGCTGTTCTTAATGCTCCAGATTTAGCATCTGAAACAAAGCTATATAGTGAATTAAGACAACAAAAGCAAAGAGCGTTAGAAATTGAAAAGCGTGTAATGATTGAATTAAATAATCAATTTATTACACCATTAGATCGTGGCGACATTCAAGAACTGTCGGTTTTATTATTAAAATTAACTCGTCGAATAGTGAAAACTAGTTCAAAACTTCAAATTTATGCAATAGATATCAAAACAGATGATTGTTTAATTGGTAGTGCAACGACTTTGCAAAATATTACAAAAGTATTGGTTGATATTATGCAGGCATTAAAAAGTGGTAATTATCAACGCATTAGTAAGGATGAACAACGTACAGATGAGTTTGATGAAAATGGCATTGAGGACTTACGCCGTGCAATAAAAGAGATGTACTCAGGAAATTATGATACAATGACTATCCTAAAATTAAAAGAAGTCTATAAAAGCATTGAATCAGCAATTGATATAAGTGCAACAATTGCTGATTTAGTAATGCAAATTTCTATTAAGGATATGTAAATGTTAACGTCATTATTTTTAATTATTTTGATAATTATTGCATTAGCTTTTGAGTTTATTAATGGTTTTCATGATACTGCAAATGTGGTTGCAACACCAATTGCTACGCGTTCATTGTCTCCTTATCAAGCAATTGTGATTGCTGCAATCTTTAACTTTATTGGAGCATATTTTAGTACTGGGGTTGCCAAAACTATTACTAGTGGTTTATTTGAGGCTAATTTTGTCACCCATTTATTATTAGCAGCTGCTTTAATTTCGGCAATTAGCTGGAACTTAATTACTTGGTGGTTAGGTATTCCATCTAGTTCTTCACATGCTTTGATTGGCTCGTTAATTGGTGGTGTTTTAGTTAGTGGTGGTTTTCATGCTGTTAAATGGGCTGGTTTAGTTGACAAAGTAGTGTTACCCATGGTATTTTCACCTGTGATTGCTTTTTTTATTGCTTTAACTATTATGATTATATTAACACTAGCTTTAGGTAATAATAAAAATCCTCGTAAAGTCAATAATTTTATCCGAGAAATTCAAGTTTTATCTGCAAGTTTATTAGCATTTAGCCATGGTTCAAATGACTCACAAAAAACGATGGCTGTAATAACGTTAATTTTGTTTAGTTTTGGTGTGGTTGATTCAACTAAAACTATTCCTGATTGGGTTATTATTGTCTGTGCAGTAGCAATGGCAGCTGGAACTTTAGCTGGAGGTATGAAAATTATAAAAACTTTAAGTAGTCGATTGGCACAATTAAAACCAACTAATGGTGTAGCTGCTGAATTAAGCTCTGGAGCATTAATTTTAGTTGCTTCGCATATTGGCTTACCTGTTAGTACCACTCAAGCCGCTTCTGGTTCAATTATGGGAGCTGGTTATAATGGTCGTGGAATAAATTGGAGCGTTGTTCGATCTATGGTAACAGCATGGTGCTTGACATTACCAATTAGCGCATTATTGTCAGCATTAATCTATAAAATTTTGCTTTGTTTTTTTGCTAATTAAATTATAATATAAAAAAACTTAGTGCAATAAGTGTAATATGTGTTATAATCTGATTTGAAAAGTCGTAAGTCCGCTTAAATGTCCAAAATAGCTGCTTAGTTTTAGGTTCTGTTCTCTTCATTTTGTGGTGCTTGGGATTTGATGTATGTTTAATTATTTATATAGGTTCTAAATGAAAACTAAATTATTTGTCGCTGGTTTAGACTGGTCTATTGACACAAATGAATTAAAAGCTATTTTTGGACAGTATGGCACTGTTGTTTATGGTAAAGTAGTTACTGATGAAAATCAAAGAAGCCGTGGTTTTGGCTTTATTGAAATGTCAAGTTCTGAAGAAGCTGAAGCTTGTTTAAACAATCTTAATGCTAGTGTACAGAAAAAACGCCAAATCGTGGTTAAATGGAAAGAAGACAAACCACGTCAATAAACTAGATGTCTAAGTACATACTATTTCTTATTGAAGGTTCAGTTTAACTGAACCTTTTCTAGGCTTTTATTGTTATTTTATGATGGAATAGTTCCTTTTATATTATGCATCCGTAGCTCAGTTGGATAGAGTGTCAGTTTCCGAAACTGAAGGTCACAGGTTCGATCCCTGTCGGGTGCACCAACACTATCTAACACTTCATAAAACTTCTTTCGTTAATAATATAAGACATTAAGTAACGTAAAAATACTTTAAAATTTTTACCATTCTTAATAAATTTGTGTTAAAATTCAAAACTCACGCTAGTTAAAATCAATTTAACTTGTCTTAATCTATGGGGATGACATGGATTCGACGGGGGTAGCGAGGCAATTAGAGCGCATACCGTGATCTCAATTACACGTAAAACATTGTACAAATTTAAATGCAAACACATTTAACAATGTAGAAGTAGCGTCTAACGACGAAACTTTTGCAGCTTTAGCAGCTTAGTTCTGCTACGCTATGCTTAATTTGTCTATTGGTATAAGTATTAGTGTCGCTGGAAATAGACTTTAGATTATATTGATTGCTTGTATAATCTGAGATAAAATAGTAATTAGTTATTTAAGAGCCTGTCAGGTTGGCGTTTAAATAATGAACGCAAAAAATTTGACTAAGTATGTAGGACTCGTTGATGAGGACTTTCGGACGGGGGTTCAATTCCCCCCATCTCCACCACAGTTTTTAAAATCACATCAAATTACTAGCTAAAAATAATAAACTGCCAAGTGACCATTTCGGTAACTAATGGTTATTGTTATGCGCATTTTAACATTAACAACAAGGATCTAAATATGTCTTTATTAGATAAATTACAATCAATCAATAACATTAACCAACAAGATCAATTAATTCCTAATCAAACTGACTCAATTTATATGGATCATCCGTTAAAAAAATCTGAGGAACAGTTAAAACAAAAATATTTTAATAATTTATTGTTAGTAATACCTGAAGAGCGTGATTTGCTCTCAGCAGAAAAAAATGTTTTGCATGAATTAGCTAGTAATATAGGATTAGAAGCTTCTGAGATTGAGAAGATGATCCAAAATAGATTTAATCTTATGGAAGATGAAATTAATGCTAATTTTCTAAGTATTAAACAATATAAATTAGAGGCATTATTTATTTTTGATGCTATTTTAATTCAGAACTCAAGTAACTTAATAGAAGAAAAGCAAAGTCAATTATTAACTATAATTAGCCAAATATTAAATTTTACAACATATAAATTATCTAAATTAATTAAATTTGCTGAAGCTATTCAAAATAAGGATAGTGGCGCAATTATATCGTGTATTCATTTTATACCTGAGCAATTATTCTCTTATCTCACGGACTATTGTGTACAAAACCTTGTCGGGACTATGTATGATAAATATAAAACCTATGATAAAGCAGAATATTGGTATAAAAAAGCAGCTAAACAAGATTATGTAGAGGCACAATTTAATTTAGGTAAAATCTATTTAGATGGTAAAGTAAAAACTTCTCGGCAATATACTGAGGCATTTAATTGGTTAGGAAAAGCAGCTGAATAAGGTCATACAGAGGCGCAGTATCTATTGGCGGATAGATATCATTATGGAAAAAGAATAGCTCAAGATTATTTACAGGCAATTAATTGGTATAAAGAAGCTGCCGAATACGGTCATGCCAAGGCTCAGAAAACTCTTGCTTATATGTATTATTATGGTACGGGGGTAGTTCAAGATTATAAACAATCTGTATATTGGGGTGAAAAAGCAGCTGAACAAGGTAATGCTGAAGCACAAAATTTATTAGGTTGTATGTATGAAGATGGAAGTAATAGCATAGTTCAAGATTATAAACAAGCCTTGTATTGGTTTAAAAAAGCAGCTGAACAAGGTGAAAAATATGCTCAAAGTAATTTAGCAGAAATGTATGCTGAAGGTAAGGGCGTAGTTCAAGATTATAAACAAGCCTTGTATTGGGGTGAAAAAGCAGCTGAACAAGGTAATGCTGAAGCACAAAATTTATTAGGTTATATGTATGCTGAAGGTAATGGCGTAGTTCAAGACGATAAACAAGCAATATATTGGCTTAAAAAGGCAGCAGAACAAGGTTTAGAGATAGCAAAAAATAGACTAGATACTATGCTCAGTAAATTAGATGATGATAAGAAGTGCTAATTTAGTATCCAACTAAAATGTTTTATTTTAATTAGTAAGATATTGATATCCTCTCAGTACTAAAGTGAGAGGATTATAGCGGAACAAAAACAGCTCTTAGCTCAAACATTCGGATGTGTTCGTGTGGTCTGGAACAATCTACTTGATTGGCGTAATAAAGAATATTCTCTGAATGGGAATAAAATTAACTATAC
>JBDLTW010000019.1:0-6620 GCA_039805605.1 Pseudomonadota bacterium | reverse complement strand
TATGGGTAGTTTATTGATTGGAAACTTAATAGTAACTCCTCACTTTTGGTATTTAAAGTGAGGAGTTGTGTAATTTATATTTTGTAGCTTAATTGGAGGACTTATTTTTTAGCGTTTACATTACCAACAAACATATTTGATTGACTACCTAAGATGCCAAAACCATCAGCTTGCCAAAGACCGCTATCAGTGTCTAAATGTAAATAATAACTAGGATCAGTTAAATTAATAGCAGATTTTAAACTATCGCCAATATTTTTATTACCACGAATAAAATACGTCCAGAATACTTTACTTGCATCATCAGATGGCCCCATTGATAAATAAGTAGTACCACCAATAAAATTCTTGACATTGGCATTCTCAAAAGCTACTTTTAAACTACCATTAAAGGTATTACATGAATTTAATTCAACTGTCTTCCCTGTAATTCCATTAGCAATACTATTAATATCATCAGCAGTAACTTCCATAAATCCGCTATTATCATCTTTATAAACGCTAAAACCAGTTGAGTCACCATGACCCACATAATAAACATATTTAATATTAGGACAAGATAAGTATGATAATACATTAGAATAATTAGCATTATTATCTAATAACACTTTAGTATTATATTTATTATGAGCAAATTCAATACCAATTCGCTCAGCATCATTATACGCAATATCTATTTTTGAAGCATATGGTGATAAGACCAATGCCAACATATTATTACCATCAGAAGGACATGTTACACTTTTTAATTGTGTAACTTTAGATTTACTATTTAATGCGCTTTGAGATAAACCAACCCCATTAGTTGGCGTGGTTAGTTTTAAATTAGTAACGGTACCATTGCTTAATTCACCTAAGTAATAAGTATAACCATAGTCATTTTTATCTAAAAATTTTACTAGAACTTGATTATTGCTTAAATTTTGTACAATAAAGCCATTAAACTTTTTAGCAACTTTGTTGTTAGCAATACTTTGACTAACACTATCAAGAGTAACTGTAGCAAATGAGTTAACCGCACAAGCAACTAAAATTAAACCAAGTATTTTTTTCATGAAAAATTTATCCTAAAAAATTAATAAAACTAATAAGTATTTAGTTTAGCATATATTACTCAATTAATCTATCAACAAAATTGTTGATATTAAGCAACTCTTTGGTAATGATATATAGTAAAAGTAATTCCTGTTTGACTAAGCTTGGCTTGTTGATCAATAATTTTCCATTTAGTTAAGTCAAACTCTGGAAACCACGCACAAGGATTATCAACAGGATAATCAACTATAGTTAAATGAATTATATTAGCCAAGTGAATACTCTGGGCGAAAATTTCACCTCCACCTATAATACATATTTCAGGAGAATCTTGATAATGTTCTAATGCTTGAATTAAACTAGGATAGATTTCAATACCAGAATACTTAAAGTCACTACGACTAATTACAATATTTGGACGATTAGGTAGTATACGACCAATTGACTGAAAAGTTTTACGTCCCATAATAATTGGTTTACCTAAAGTAACTTGTTTAAAATAAGCTAGGTCTTCAGGTAAGTGCCAAGGTAATTGATTATTTACTCCAATTACTCTTTGTTTGTTCATAGCTACTACTAGACTAATTTTTTGAGTTGTATTCATATTTTTACCATATTATATTGCAACAGGTGCTTTAATTGCTGGGTGTGCTTCATAAGCAATTAATTCAAAATCTTGATATTCAAAATCAAAAATAGAGTTAATTGCAGGATTTAATTGCATTATAGGCAATGGTTTAGGTTCGCGACTAAGCTGTAATTTAACTTGTTCTATATGATTATTATAAATATGTACATCACCAAAACAATGGATAAATTCACCAACTTCTAAATTACATACCTGAGCAATCATCATTGTTAATAAAGCATAACTAGCTAAATTAAAAGGAACACCTAAAAATACATCTGCAGAACGTTGATATAATTGACAGGATAATTTGTTATCTTGTACATAAAATTGAAATAAAGTATGGCAAGGTGCTAAAGACATTTTACTTAGTTCACCAACATTCCAAGCAGAAACAATTAATCGGCGCGAGTCTGGATTTTGTTTAATTTCAGCAATAATATTACTAATTTGGTCAATTATTTCGCCACTAGTACTATGCCAACTGCGCCATTGCTTACCATAAATTGGTCCCAAATCGCCATTTTCATCAGCCCATTCATTCCAGATACTAACACCATTTTCAACTAAATATTGGATATTGGTATCACCTCTTAAAAACCATAATAATTCATGAATTATGGATTTTAAATGAAGTTTTTTAGTGGTTAATAAAGGAAATCCATGTTGTAAATTAACTCTCATTTGATAACCAAATGTTGAAATAGTTCCAGTTCCTGTTCGATCTGACTTTAATTTACCATGATTTAGTACATGATTTAGTAAATCTAAATATTGTTGCATAGATTATTCCTTGTTAAAAACTCAGCAAATAACTCAAATACCCTAGTTGTGGTTGGTAATAACGGTTGCGGTGCATTACTTAATTCTTTAATCTTTAGCCAATGTATTTGTTGTTCTTCATTTAAAGAAATTTCGCCTGACCATTGTTTTACTAAAATTACATGTAATCTAACTAAACCATGTGGATATTGATATTCCAAATTATCTAATAATTGCATATCTGTTAAATTGGTTCTAATTGATAATTCTTCGATTAGTTCACGTTGTAATGCCTGAAAGCAGTTTTCTTCAGCTTCTAATTTACCACCAGGGAACTCCCAGTGCCCAGCCATAGTTTTACCGTTTGGGCGGGATGACAATAAAATGGTTTGCTGAATTGGGCAGTATAAAATTCCCAAGCTAACATTAATTAATTTATTATTCATAATTAGTTGGTCTTATTCCAAATTTTGCGATATTTATCTAATAATTGAGTGTCAGTCTCAATTCTATTTGGATCTAAATCAATACATGCTACTGGGCAAACAATTTGACATTGAGGCTCATCATAGTGACCTAAACACTGGGTACACAAATCTGGATTAATTTCATAAATAGTTTCACCTTGAGTGATTGCTTTGTTAGGGCATTCTGGTTCACAAACATCACAATTAATACATTCATCTGTAATATATAACGACATAGTTTAATCCTTTACTTGTAATAAAACATAATTTACTACTCCTGCCTTGCCATGTTTGACAATGGTAAAATCTGCAAAATCATAGGAGTGTTGATATTCAGCATAAATATAACCATTTGAATTTAGCTTATTACGTGCTAATGGTAAAATTTTTGTTAATAAGTTGCTATTATATGGGGGGTCTAAAAAAATAACGTCAAAAACTAGATTGGTAGTCTTTAAAAACTCAGTGGCATTACCATGAATAATTTGGCAATTATTTACATTTAATAATTTTTGGTTAGTAACTAATTGTTGATAAACTCGTTGTTCTAATTCTATCATAATAACTGATTTTGCATTGCGTGAAATAGCTTCAAAGCCTAATGATCCACTTCCAGAAAATGCATCAAGGCAATTTAAACCAGTTAAATCTTGTCCCAACCAGTTGAATAAGGTTTCTTTAACTCGATCTAACGTAGGTCGTAAACCATTTGCATCTAATACTGTTAGTTGGCGAGAGCGGTGAATACCGCCAATAATTCGAATTTTTCCCATATTATAAATTCAGCTCCCCATTAGAGTATGTTTTTTATTCAGGGTTGTTCATAAAAAAGAATAATTGTTATATTTGATGCTTTAAATAGATAATTGAATAGTGTTATTTATGCAAATTAAGCAATCAAATTCAATTTTTCCATGATGAAGTAAGATAATCTATCAAATGTGACAATTGATAAATTATCAAAGATTTAAATCGAAGCCTCAAATTAAATTGAATAAGAAAGTGAGTATCTTAGATATTATTACATTAATTTCTTCTAAACAACCTTGATTTTATTAAATTTTCAAGACGTGATTATAGCATAAAAGTAAGTAATTTAAATTACTATCATCAATGAAAAATACTTTGCTTTAAAGTTACAATTAAGCTGTGAACATTAAACACACTCTCCGCCACAAATGGCAAGGATGTTTAATGAGTAATGGAAAGTTGGAAAATCTAAAAAGAATCATGCTATTGATTGACCTCCACCCCACCATACAGAGCAGGATTCCTAGTTCTTCCATATCTCTAGTGGATTGTATTACTACATTCAACCCTGATAGAGGAAACTCCCTAGGCGTTAATTTCCGCTAGTCCAGCGGTATGTATATTTATGGCTACATTTATATCATGGTCATGCACTAAAGCAATCACAAGTCAATTTTCTAATATGCAACGCTTTCTTACCTGTTGCTGCTCCACAATTAGAACAGTTCTGACTGCTTGGATACCAAGGAGAGATTTTGGCTATAGTTCGACCATACCACTTGGCTTTATATTCTAATTGGCGTGTAAACTCACTCCAACTAGCATCGGATATTGTTGTTACCAAATATACCTGCAATGTTTAAATCCTCAAGACTAATTACTTGGTTTTCGTTGATTAGTTTGGTTGACAATTTATGTAAAAAATCTTTGCACTATCTGATATTTTATTATGTAGTCGTGCAACTTTAAACCGTGCTTCTTTTGCATTGTTACTTCCTTTAAGTTTTTTGCTTAATCTTTTTTGTAATCTGGATAATTTCTTCTGCTACTTAATTAATGCATTTAAAGGTTTTACTTTCTCACCATATAAAGTAACTAAAAAATCCGTTAAACCTAAATCAATACCCACTATTTTATCAACTTTGGGTAGTGATTTAATCTCAAGCTCTGAACAAAATGATACAGAATATCTATCAGCACAATCTTTAGCAATTGTTATGCTTGAATGTTTACCCTCTAATGGATGCGACCATCTAATATTCAGGTGCTCAGTTGACTTAGCAATATACAACTGACCATTTTTTAAGCGGTACTCATTAATCTAAATGATTGGTTGCTAGATTTTCGTTTGAAATTAGGATATTTAGCATGTTCAGCAAAGAAATTACTAAAAGTAGTATCTTGTGAACGCAGTGTTTGTTGCAACGCTACTGAACTAACATCATTCAACCAGCTAAATTGCTCTTGATTTTCAAATTCAGTTAAATGAGCAGAAGATTTGGTATAGTTAATTTTATTCCCATTCAGAGAATTACGCCAATCAAGTAGATTGTTCCATACCACACGAACACATCCAGATGTTTGAGCTAAGAGCTGTTTTTGTTCCATTGTAGGATATATTCTGTATTTATATGCTTTATTTTTCATGATGGAGTTATTCTACTATAGTTGATTTACAAAATTCAATGGTTTATTAAATAGTCTTACTCACAACAAGATACGCTAGTTTAACGCCTTATATCCTCCCCCCCTGAAGGGAGAGGTTTTACGGCGTACTGGATAATAAATATTTTTAATTTAATACAATACTAGCTAACCAATTATTATTGCTTATAACCACATTACAATTACCATCTACTGAGTGGACTGTAGTATTACCATTTAAATCATTATAGATTCTTAACGTTGAACTACAAACTAGGTTTCTACCTTGTTCATCTTGAGCAATATCTACTCTATATGCACAAATTTTAGTTTCACGTAAATTAGAAATATAACCCATCTTTATATTTTCAGGTGCAACCCTAAACCATGGGCTATATTTAACATAATTCTTACACTCTCCTCTAAGATGAGTAAATTTTATATAACGTAAGAATGGAGTATTATTACTAAACATAATATTTGCATATTGATTGCCTCCTTTACTAGTTGCTTTGAGATAAAGCGATGCCATATTGTTTGTTAAGTTTGTTGAGCAGGTTGTTCCTACACCACATTTTGATGGGGGAGTGTCATGTTGCGATATATAGCTACCTTGATAATCTTTCGATTTAATATGAAGATCTTCTTGTATTACAACAGTAGATTCAGAAAGATTAGCATCGGCATATCCCGTCACTGATAGATGACAAGGTTTGTTATCTACTGCTCGATGAGTAACAGTAAATTTATATCTATTACCAGGATGAACTGTAACAATTTTAGGAATTTTGCCTTTACAGGATCTTAAATTTCTGGTATATTCACTAGTTAGATATACGGTTGATGGTGTGTTATTATAAAAATGGATACCTACACCAGCATGGACACTATTAATCAAGCTCATTATACCTAAAGTCCATAAAAATTTTTTCATCTTGATCTCCATTGTAACGATTAAAAACTTATCTATCCACGCTAATTTGGGATAAGAGGTAAAGTTCCAAATTTTTTATGCTTAAGTAGTAAAAAATATGGAACATACGTAATTGTACACTATTATGAATATTTTGTGTAATAATATATTTAAATCAGTATGTTATGTGCTTATTGTTTGATTGTATCATCATTTTAGTCATAGAGTATTAAAATTTTTTGAAGTTATTATTTGCTATTGCATAATAGGATATCTTAATTTTGTTTATTTAAATTAATACTAGCTAACCAATTATTATTGCTTAGAACTATGTTACAGTTACCACTTTCTGAGCCAATTGTGGCATTATTCCAATCATTATAGATTTTTAATATTGAACTACAAATTAAGCTTTTACCTT
>JBDLTW010000018.1:0-6225 GCA_039805605.1 Pseudomonadota bacterium | reverse complement strand
AAATCTTTGAACTATATTATAAAACAGATTGATAAACCATTGAGCGATCGAATGAAAGCAGTTTTTTTATTCAATGATGTATATTCTTATAGCCTCTCTAATTTCGCAAAATGATTTACGTTGAGTATAGATGGTACTATATGGTTCAGATGTATTAAAAATAAAAACCAGTTTATAGTTTTCACCTTTTTGACAAATATAAACGAATTGCTTATATACTTAAGTTAGCTTATAGTGGATTTTTATTAGCAAAATCTTGCATGAATTCAACTAGGCGTAATACACCTTCAACTGGCATAGCATTATATAGACTAGCTCTAGCTCCACCAACTAATTTATGACCATTTAAATAACCTAATCCAAATTGTTCCGCTTCAGCTAAGAACTTAGGTAATAAATCTTGATGTTTAAAATCAAATGGTACATTAATTTGTGAACGATAAGTAATATCAACAGGATTGGTATAATAACCATTACTATTATCAATACAAGCATATAGCTGTTGAACCTTAGCCTGATTATTTTTGGCTAAATTAGCTAATCCACCCTGTTCGTGAATAATCCAATCAAGCATTAGATCCATCATATACACAGGTACTGTTGGAATAGTATTTAATAATGAATTATTTTGTGCCTGAAGTTGATAATTAAAAATTTCAGCAACACCATCTTGTTGTTGAGCTAATAAATCATCTCGAATAATTAATAAGGTAATTCCTGCAATCCCTAAATTCTTCTGTGCAGAAGCAAAAACTATACCAAACTTACTAATATCAACTTCTGTTGATAAAATAGAAGAAGTCATATCAGCAATTAATGGTACATTTCCAACATTTGGGATATTTGGAAATTGAATGCCATTAATGGTTTCATTTGGACAATAATAAGCATATGCAGCTTGTGGATTTAACTGCCAATTTTCAGGCTGTGGAATTGACTGAGCATTCGCCCGAGTAACAATATTTACTTCAGCATAACGCTCTGCATATTTAGCTGCTCGTTCAGACCAAATACCACTAACTAAATAATCAACCTGTTTATTTTTACCTGTTAAATTTTGGGCAATTAAACTAAAATGTGCTTGAGCTCCACCAGTTAAAAATAATACTCTATAATTATTAGGAATATTTAATACTGTGCGTAATTTGAGCTCTAAATCAGTAAGTAAACTCTGAAATAAATCTGTCCGATGACCAATCTCCATATATGAAACACCACTATTGCGCCAATTTAATAATTCACGTTGCGCACGTAAGAGAACGCTCTCAGGTAACATAGCAGGACCAGCAGCAAAATTAAAAATACGATTTGTCATAAGTATTATTCCTTCTTAGTAAATTGATCCAAGACCGCATTATTTGCAATCAAAAAATAAGACATAGCGCGATAGTTTACCATATTTTGACCTCATCCCCATCCATAAATGGCGATGCTATGCTTTGCTAACAAACAGTGAAGGATAATTTCTGGTATGATCGAGCTACACCCCTCGCTATTTGAAGGATGGATGTAGTCAAGTTTATACAGATAAGATTAGTTATTTATGTTTTGGGACTAGGCGAATAATTTTAGTTTGTTCTTGAATTTTAGTGCATTTACTCTGACAACCTGAACATGCACTTCCACAGCTAGAAGCTGATTTAGTGTAATTTTTCAGCAGATAAATTAAAGCACCAATCGCAAATAAGCTAACTAATATAATATCTAAAATATGGTTCATAATTAATTTCCTTGCTAGATTAACCTTGACATTCTCCCCCAGAAGGGAGAGGTGTTTTACGGCGTGATGGATAAAGTTAAATTATATACTAAATATGAAGCACCATAAGCTAAAATTAATTGATAAATAAACATAATAATTGGCCATTTCCATGAATTAGTTTCTCGCTTAGCAACAGCTAAAGTTGAAATACATTGTGGAGCAAATACATACCATGTAATCAAGGATAATGCAGTAGCTAAGCTCCATTGATGCTGTAAAACAAAAGCTAAACTTTGTTGCACATTATCTGCATTACCACTTAAAGCAAAAATTGTGGCTAACACGGAAACGGCAACTTCTCTAGCTGCTAAGCCAGGAATTAATGCCACGACAATTTGCCAACTAAATCCAATTGGCGCAAAAATTGGTTGTAAAAATTTACCAATCATACCTGCAATACTATAATCAATTGCTGGTGCACTAGCATGTAATGGTGGTGCAGGGAAAGATGATAAAAACCAAATAATAATCATTACAGCCAAGATAATTGTTCCTGCACGACGTAAAAATGATTTAGCTGGTTTAATTAATTCTAAACCTACATTAATTGGATTTGGCATAGTATAAATTGGTAATTCTAAAATTAATGGCTGACGACCACCTTTAAAAAAGAAAAATTTAAAAATAAATGCCATAATTAGACCAGAAAATATACCTAAACTAAATAAGCCAAACATAACTAAACCTTGTAGATTAGCAAAGCCAAATACAGTTTTAGCAGGAATAAAAGCACCAATTAATAAAGTATATACGGGTAAACGAGCTGAGCAAGTCATTAATGGAGCAATTAAAATCGTAACTAAGCGATCTTTACGATTTTCTATCGTGCGCGTTGCCATTATACCTGGTATAGCACAAGCAAAACTAGATAATAAAGGAATAAATGCCCGACCATGTAAGCCAACCCCTCCCATTAGCTTATCCATTAAAAAAGCAGCTCTTGCCATATAACCACTATCTTCAAGTAAAATAATGAATAGTGAGATCGTTAAAATTTGTGGCAAGAACACAATGATTGAGCCAACTCCCGCAACAATTCCATTAGCAATTAAGCTGACTAGAAAGCTATCAGGTGCTAAATTAGCAATATAATTTTGTGTATTATCAAAGATTGACTGTAACCAATCTTGAGGAATAGTTGCCCAACTAAATACTGCCTGAAACATTACAAATAAAATTGTTAATAAAATTACAATCCCTAAAACCGGATGTAGTAATAATTTATCAATTTTATGTGATAAAATAGCGGGTACACCTTTACGTTGTTCAACTTGTTGAATAATATTATGCACTTGACTACTATAACTACGGATCATACTTTGATCAGGTTCTTGCCAACTATTAGCATTATCAGCACTTATAATTCTAGGGCTATAATTATCCAGCTGTTCAACTAAATCATTAAGTCCATGTTTTTTAGTTGCACTAGTTGCAATTACTGTACAAGCAAGAAGCTCACTTAACAAGTGTAAATCATATTTAAAGCCACGTAATGTCGCTATATCACTCATATTTAATGCTACGATAACAGGAATTCCTGTTTGCTTCAATTCAAGCACTAGACGTAAACAATTAGTTAAATTAGTAGCATCAAGTACCGCAATAATTACATCAATCATTAATTCATCTTGTTGCTGATTAAAAATTACATCACGAGTAACTTTTTCATCAGGACTACGCGCACGTAAACTATAGGTACCAGGTAAATCAACTAAAGTAATTAATTTTTGTGTATTGGTACGTAAAAATCCATGTTTTTTTTCTACTGTAACACCTGCATAATTAGCTACTTTTTGCCTATTTCCTGTTAGTGCATTAAATAATGCAGTCTTGCCACAATTAGGTTTACCAACTAATGCAACATTTAATTTTTGACTATTATTCATTATTGGCTAACCTTAACTAAAATCATCGAGGCTTCATTCCGACGAATAGCTAAAGTTGTATTGTCAGCAATTTGAATAGCCAGAGGATCTCGTTTAATTAAACCAAAATGTAAAACTTTAATTTTTACTCCTTCAATAATACCAATTTCTAAAATACGTTGTTCTAATTCGTTGGCTTCCAAATCAATATTATGTGGCAATAATTCTGCATCTACTTTTTGGACTATACCACTTTGACCAATCCTAAGCTGGGATAATGGTATGAATTGTTGTTGATTCATATAACTCTTTCACAATAACGTTATTTTTTTCAAGGCTATATTATAAATGAGAATCATTCTCATTTGCAAGTTTTATCCACTACACCGTGAAATTATATTCCGTTATGGAAAGGATAATTGGTTAAATTAGCAGAGCTAGTTTAGTGTTTTATTGCTTATGTATTGACGAATGCTAATTGGAGCACCACGGCACAAAGTCGCAGAATAGTTAAAAATAGTTGGAGGATGTTAAATTTAAAAGAAACTAGCTAACTTAAGATTAGTTAGCTAGTTTAAAAAAATACAAATACTGCTGATAATGGGTAAAGATTACACTCAAAGCTTAAAAAATAATGTTAATCTTCGTAAATATCCCCAAAATCTTCTTCGATTATTTCGCTATCAATACCTTCTTGTTCATTAAAGCTATCTAAGAAACTTTTTAACTTATCTGAACGATTAGGCTGACGTAATTTACGGATTGCTTTAGCCTCAATTTGACGAATACGTTCCCTAGTTACATCGAATTGTTTGCCAACCTCTTCTAAAGTATGATCAGTTAAAGTATCAATCCCAAAGCGCATACATAGCACTTTAGCCTCACGAGGTGAGAGCGTATTTAATACTTCTCGAACAGTTTTTTTAAGGCTATAATCTACTCCGTGTTCAGAGGGGATAATTGTTGATTTATCTTCAATGAAATCACCATAACTAGCATCATCTTCATCGCCAATTGGTGCATCCATTGAAATTGAATCATAAGCAACTTGATAAATTTTGCGAACTTTATCCTCACTAATTTCCATGCGTTCAGCTAATTCCTTGGTTAATGGTTCTCCCGATTTTTCTTGCAACAATTTACGGTGTTCTTTACTCATTTTATTGATGGTTTCAATCATATGCACAGGAATACGAATAGTACGTCCTTGATCAGCAATAGCTCGAGTAATTGCCTGACGAATCCACCAAGTTGCATAAGTAGAAAACTTAAATCCTTTACGATATTGAAATTTATCAATTGCTTTAATTAAACCAATATTGCCTTCCTGAATTAAATCTAAAAAATGTAAACCACGATTAGTGTACTTTTTAGCAATAGAAATAACTAAACGTAAGTTAGATTCAACCATATCTGTACGAGCTTTTTTCTGTTCTTTTTCAGCACGAATTAGCTGACGATATAGACGCTTAATTACTGTTACAGAGATTTGTAGATCATCCTGAATAGCTTTAATTTTTTCTTGTCGTTCTATAATATCAAATTTAAAACTATCAAATTGAGCACTATATTTTTTTAATGGAATATGATTTTCTGCCCAATTAGTTTCATTACCCATAAATTCTTTTCTAAATTTATCTTCCGCAATTTTAATTTGATCACAAGCAATTATTAAAATTTCATTTTCATATTGTTTTATTATTTTATAGGCTTCACGTAAAACATCACAAAACTCTTCAATTTGGCGATTAGTAAAACGAATTTTGCTTAATTGCTCAGTTAGTTCTTCCAAAATAGCTTTATACTCTACTGAATTAGAACCATATTGATCTATAATATTATTTTGTCGTTGAACCAAAACATCAAATACGGCAAAAAATTCTGCAGTTTGACTATATAATTTTCGTAATTGCTCTTCATTTTTTTCTTCCGAAACACTACTTGAACTAGATACTTCAACCTCATCACCATCTTCACTTATATTATCTAATTGATCGTTAATTAATTCTTCTTCAATCGTTTGTTCATCAATAATTTCATCAACAAAATTATCAATTTTAATTTCTTCTTTTAAGACTTTTTGATAAGTTGCCGAAATTAAATTAACTACTTTGGGACAATCGGCAATGGCAGAAATCATTAATTTAATACTATCTTCAAGACGTTGAGCTATTTTAGCTTCATGATCTTTATCTAGTAAATCGTAAGTGCCAATTTCGCGCATATACATACGTACAGGATCTGTAGTTCTACCAAATTCACTAGTCGCAGTAGTACTAGTTAAAATTTTTTCAGCTTCTTCAACTGCAAATTCATCATCATTAACTGTTGCCGAAGAGGTTCCTGAAATTAACAATTCTTCTTGACTTGGCTCATACTCAAAAACCTTAATCCCAATTGTCTCAATCATCATTACAATTTGCTCAATAACTTCTGGATCAATTATATGATCAGGTAAATGATCATTAATTTCAGCATTAGTTACATAACCACGCTCTTTACCTTTAGTTAATAATAAATGGAGTTTGTTTTTTTGTTCCTCAAGCTTACGTAATTCTTCAATACTTAAATTTTCGCTACCAAATGAAACTAAGCGCA
>JBDLTW010000017.1:0-2528 GCA_039805605.1 Pseudomonadota bacterium | reverse complement strand
AAGGAATTACACAACAAATGAATCATAATTATTCACAAAAACAAACAATATTACTAATAAGTATCTTTAGTTTAGCTACATCTATTTTAACTGCATGTAGCGGTGGTATCTGTCTACCAACAAACAATATACCAGATATATCAATAAAAACACCAAATCAATATCCAGCAGGTCTACCAAAACCAATTGACGCTTCTATCGAGATAACTAACAATTCTAACTTTGATGCAACTGATCTAGTTTATACAATACCTGCTCCAGGTCAAAATGGCAATAATACAGGGGTTACAATTACACCAAAAACAGGTTCATGTACCTCAATTAAGGCTGGAGCAACCTGTACTTTTACTGCAGTTATTGGAGCGAATTCTAATCCAGGTAATTTTACCGTTAATGTTACTCAAAAAAGCACAAATAGCACCCAATTATTGAAAAAACTAAATAGTAGTAACCAGAAAGAACTAAATGTTAGTACAAATATTGTGTTAGTTAACGTACCTAGTATTAATAACCCATACTATATATTACCTAACGATCAAACTTTTCCTGCATCAAGCTCACCTAATACCGAAGTATACATTTCAGTATGGGTGAAATCAGCTGGTGATGGTCTTAATCAATTTTCTTTAGTTGATCAAAATGGTAAACCTTTAAATTACACATCAGTTGGTACAGAAAATTTTACTACTGATAGCGTTAATACTTATAAAATAATTATTCCATATGATCAAAATTTGCAATATGTTCAAGTATTAAGCAATGTATGTAATGATCTAAATACGGGTGATAATAATTATAATGCATGTTCTAATAATGCGACAATTAACCTAGCTGAAACAGGGATAGGAATTTTATTAGTTCAACCTAGCTACATTAAAATGAGTGAAAGTTATCCCAGTCAAGTAATAAGTGTAATCAACTCAGGTTCAGCAACAGTAGAAAGTATAACCCCATCAAGTTTGTATAATAAACCATTTATACCAAGCAATAATACTTGTAAAACTTCATTAGCAGCAGGTGAAAGTTGCAGTTTTGTATTAACTTATGTACCTCAAACCAACTCAGGGCAAGATAGCTTTGTAATTAACTACTATAATGGTAAATCAACTCAAAATACTACTGCAAATATTTATTACCAAGGAAAAAATACTACGCCAACAGGAAGATTAATCACATCACCAGATAGTATTAAATTAGATGCGAATAATTTAAATGAAACTATTATCTTAACCAACAATGGTGAATCTGACATTCCTAATTTAATATTACCAACGTTACCGTTACCAACACCATTAGAATTTGACACTAACTCGAGTAATTGCCAAAATTTCACTTCATTAAAAGTTGGTCAAAGTTGTAAATATGTAATTAAATATTCTGCACCAGCAGTAGCCAACCAAGCAACTATTAGTTTTAAATATAATAATGGTTTAGAAACGGATCAAACAGATGTAGGGGTAAGCTGGGATAGTTTAAGCACGCCAATTAAGCAAGGTATTTTAACTCCTTCTATCTCATCAATAGAATTAGATGGAAAAACATTAAGCAAAACTATTACATTAACTAATGATGGTGAAGCTAATATTACTAGTTTAACTTTACCTATTTTACCAACACCATTACAATTTAACGATGGCTCAAGTACTTGTCAAAATTATTCTACACTACCAATTAATGGACAATGTACTTATACTATAAAATACTCAGCACCATCTACAGCAGGAAACTCATCATTTGCTTTTAGCTACAATAACGGAGTTGAACAAAAAAATCTAAATATTACGGCTCAGTGGGAAAGCCTAATTGGTCGCTTAAATATTAGTCCTTCAAATGCAGTAAATTTAGAATCAACAAATTTAAGTCAAGTCATTACGTTAACCAATAATGGAGAAGCTGACATTACTAATTTAATATTACCAAGTCTACCAGCACCACTAACAACTGAAACTACATGTGATCATACACTTACAACTACTGGATCAACAAAAAGTTGTACTTATACTATAAAATACTCAGCACCAGCGACAGCAGGAGAGTCATCATTTGCTTTTAGCTATAATAATGGTTTAGAAAATAAACAAACTGATACTCAAACAATTAGTTGGCAGTTTTTAAGCAAATATATTGCAGTTGGTGCTGGAGGAACAATAGTAAGCTCAACCGATGGTAACACTTGGAATAAGGCAACCAGTAATACGAGCAATCAATTAAATAATATCATTTATGCTAATAATCAATATATTGCGGTAGGAAATAATGGCACTATTTTAAGCTCTTCAGATGGTAACAACTGGACAAGTAGAACTAGTAATGTTACTGATAATTTAAATGCCGTAATTTATGCTAATAATCAATATATTACGGTGGGGAACAATGCAAGAATATTAACCTCATCCGATGGACATAATTGGCTAAGTAAACATAATAGTAGTGTAAAATTAGTTGGGATAACTTATAACAATAATCAATATCTTGCTGTTGCTGAGGATGGCGTAATATTAAAATCTACCGATAATGCAGAAACTTGG
>JBDLTW010000016.1:0-4142 GCA_039805605.1 Pseudomonadota bacterium | reverse complement strand
GCTTTGTTTTTCATGATGGAGTTATTATACTATAGTTGATTTACAAAATTCAAGCTGGTTTATTAAATCGCCTTACTCGCAACAAGATACGCTAATCTTCCCCACTGAAGGGAGAGGTTTTACGGTATGGTGGATAAACTAGCATGAACCTATCAAATTTGCCAAAATATGTTAAACTAATGGATTATCCAATACTCAGTAAAACACTCTTCTATTGATGTAGTGTAGCAACAATGTTTGCCAATAAATTACTTGGCGATCACTCATTTTAGTAAAGTTTAAATTTATGTATTATCAATTTCACAGTGTCTTATCACCAGCTAAACTTAATTTAGGTTTAAGGGTAGTAGGCAAACGTTCTGATGGCTATCATTTACTCAAAAGTATCTTTTGTTTAATTGATTTATATGATAAAGTCGATATTCAAATTACCACAAATGGTAAAATATCATTAGTTGAACACCAACAAGCATGGCCATACTATAAAGATTTATCTTATCAAGCAGCAAAACTTTTACAACAAGAAACAGGAACTAACTTAGGTGCTAATATTAGACTGAATAAACTAATCCCTTCTGGTGCGGGAATGGGTGGAGGTAGCTCAAATGCCGCTACAGTGTTGATTATTTTAAATCACTTATGGAAAACTGGCTTAAAACAAGAGCAATTGGCTCAATTGGGAGTTAAATTAGGTGCAGATATACCCTTTTTTATTTATGGCAAAAGCGCATTAGTTAGTGGAATAGGTGAGATTATCCAGCCAATTAGCATACCTGAATATTACTTTGTGATTATTAAGCCTGATTTTCACATTCCTACTAAAAATATTTTTCAACATTTAGAGCTTGATTTTAGCCAAATTCAGCCAGAAATGATCACAATTGAACAATTATTAGCAAAAAAAACTAATGATTTAGAAACTGTTGTGAAAAAAATTTACCCACAAATAAATGAGGTTTTTATTGAATTAAATCAATATGGTAACCCAGTAATGACTGGCTCAGGAAGCTGTATTTACCTAAGCTTTACTGAAAAAAATATTGCAAAAAATGTTGCAAAAATTTTGGAACCACGTTATAATACCTTCCTCGCAGCAAGTTTAGGTAATTCACCAGTATCTTGCTAAGTGCTAAAAAAGATTTTTATTGGGGTGTCGCCAAGTGGTAAGGCATCGGATTTTGATTCCGACATTCGTAGGTTCGATCCCTACCACCCCAGCCATTTATATAAAAAGCGTATTTCATCGACATGATGATATACGCTTTTTTTTGGTCGATACAAAAAGCGCATAATAACAATTATTGTATTTTATTGTTAAGTATGTAACTAGTATATCAAATCTAATGATATTTATTAGCAAATGTATCCATTACTACAAGTTACTTTAGCCAAATAACTTTATTTCCATAGAGGTCATTATGTATATGCGTAAAAATTTAATGATATTCACTGGCAATGCCAACCCCAAATTTGCCGAACAAGTTGCTAAATGCCTAGATATTAGCGTAGGAAAAGCCAATGTATCTAAATTTAGCGATGGAGAAATTGCAGTTGAAATCTTGGAAAATGTTCGAGGTTCGGATGTTTTTATTCTTCAACCAACCTGTAATCCAACTAATGATAACTTAATGGAGTTATTAGTTTTAGTTGACGCATTAAAACGCTCTTCAGCGGCCAGAATTACCGCAGCTATTCCATATTTTGGCTATGCCCGTCAAGATCGTCGCCCACGTTCAGCTCGTGTACCTATTTCTGCCAAACTAGTAGCAAATATGCTAACCTCTGCTGGAGTGGATCGTGTTTTAACTATCGATTTACATGCCGATCAAATCCAAGGTTTTTTTGATATTCCAGTAGATAATATTTATGCATCACCTGTATTACTTAAAGACATTAAAGCTAAAAATTTATCTGATTTAATTATCGTATCACCAGATATGGGTGGAGTAATGCGTGCTCGTGCATTTGCTAAAGGCTTAGGTACAGAAATGGCAATTATTGATAAACGCCGTCCAAAAGCTAATGAAGCAGAGGTTATGAATATTATTGGTGATATTAATGGCAAAAACTGTGTTATTATTGATGACATGATTGATACTGCTAAAACTTTATGCAAAGCAGCTGAAGCACTTAAAACACGTGGAGCGAAACAAGTTTATGCTTACGCAACACATGCAGTATTCTCTGATGATGCAATTAGTCGCATTGAAAATTCAATTATTGATGAAGTTGTAGTAACTGATACTATTCCAGAAAACAAATTTAGCGATAAAATTCGTACGGCAACGATTACTGATTTAGTTGCTGAAACTATTCGCCGAATTAATAATGAAGAATCAATTAGTTTATTATTAAACGACTAGATTTTAATTTAAATTAGCGCCAGAAATGGCGCTATAAACTTATTGAGCTAACGCTAACTTACCTTGGTGATTAAGAAATTGAATAAACCCTTCACCAGCACGATTAACTATTTCGGCAACTTCAACAAAATCATCTTCAGTACCATAATAAGGATCTGGAACATCAAAATTTTCTACACAACTATTATCAAAGCTACGAAATAAATAAACTTTATTATCATATGCTTGTTGTTTAGACATTTGAATTACCGCATCATAATTAAGATGATCCATCACCAATATATAATCAAAATACTCAAAATCACTTGCTTGAAATTGTCTAGCTCGATGGGATAGATCAATAGTAAAATTATTTAAGGCAACTTTTACTGCTCGATAATCAGGAAGCTCTCCAACATGATAATCGGTTGTACCAGCAGAGTCTAATTCAAAATAAGGTTCTAAATTATACTTGGATAATAAAACCTTAAATATCCCTTGTGCTAATGGTGATCGACAAATATTTCCCATACACACAAATAAAATTTTTAATTTTGAAGAATTTTCTATCATAAATTATAATGTACTTAATTAGTAAAATCTATCTCACTTTAATTGGTGAGCTTCATTTAATTTTATTGTTAATAATTTGTAAAATTAATAATATATCATGTTTAAACAAGTAATTATTGCCGAATTATCTTTTAAAATAAAATTATCAATAGTTAAGAATACTTGAATAATAGAAGTATTCTTACCCATTAAATATTCTTATTTTGTACAAGGTAACATTTTGGCTGAATTAATAATTATTGGTTTAACAGGTACATCATCATACATACCTTGAGAAGATGTTGTAACATTAGCAATTTTATCAACTACACTTTCACCCTTAACTACTTTACCAAAAACAGCATAGCCTGGATTATTCGGAGTATAGTTTAAAAAGTCATTATTTTTTACATTAATAAAAAATTGTGCAGTTGCAGAATTAGGATCATTAGTTCTAGCCATAGCTATAGTATATTTATCATTTTTTAAACCATTATTAGCTTCATTTTTAATTGGAACTGAAGTTGGAGCTTGAACCATTTTTTCATCAAAACCACCACCTTGAATCATGAAATTAGCAATTACCCGATGGAAAATTTTTTTTGAATAAAAACCACTGTTAATATATTTTTCAAAATTTGCAACGGTTAAAGGTGCTTTTGAACGGTTTAATTCAATATAAATAATACCTTGATTAGTGTTAAATTCGGCAACAGGATTAGTACAAATTTTTCCTATTGCCGAGGCATTTACACTAACTATACTAGTTACATATATTAGACTGATAAAAGTTAATTTACGCATTTTACTTCTTTCATAAAATTTAATGTTTGAACATCCACCCTAGCTAAATCTTAATCCTTTACAGCAAATAGCCACATAGGTGTGTCAATATATTCACATCTGACAAACATTGCCGATAGCTTATACTTTTTGACTTCCGACCCGCCCTAAAGGGCGAGGATTCCTACGTTACTAAACCAAGCACAAGCTTGGTTTAGCTAATTCAGTGGGTTCCTGCTTCTTCGTAGCATTTTGAATGCTAGGCATTCTATCTACTCCACAGGCTAACACGGCAAGTCCTGCCGCTTTTATATTTAGACTCGCATTTAGGTCTGCATTCATTGAAAATCCACACTTCACACATTTAAAACTTGCTTGGTTTTTGCGGTTATCTGCGTCTATGTGTCCACAACTTGAACATTTTTGTGATGTATATTGCGGATTGACTTCAATTAATTCTGTTCC
>JBDLTW010000015.1:0-6720 GCA_039805605.1 Pseudomonadota bacterium | reverse complement strand
GATATTTTATTATGTAGTCGTGCAACTTTAAGCCGTGCTTCTTTTGCGTTATTACTTCCCTTAAGTTTTTTGCTTAATCGTTTTTGTAATCTGGCTAATTTCTTCTGGTACTTAATTAATATCTTTAAAGGTTTTACTTTCTCACCATCTGAAGTAACTAAAAAATCAGTTAAGCCTAAATCAATACCCACTGTTTTATCAACTTTGGGTAATGATTTAATCTCAAGCTCTGAACAAAAGGATACAAAATATCTATCAGCACAATCTTTAGAAATTGTTATGCTTGAATGTTTACCCTCTAATGGACATGACCATCTAACATTAAGGGGATATCAGTTGACTTAGCAATATACAATTGACCATTAAGATAGATGTTTTGATTAGCTGTCCGACCTTTAATTTCACCTTTACGCGAACGAATACTTAATCCAACAATTGGAGTTTCTGCACTATTAATCGATTGTTCCATTATACCTAATTGAGTTTCTTCAATTTAAATCTCATGAATTTGGGCAATGCTGCTAAATTTTTCTAGCAAATCACGTGCCAACATTGCTTTAGCAGCACTAATCGTAAACAAGCTATCTCGGCGATTAATTGTTACTATATAGTGATTAGCAATCTGTTTAATTAGCATCCATTACGCCACATAAGTTAGCTAATTATAGATTACTTAAATTAGATAAATCAAGTTTATAGTGCATTATGACTCCTTAACAACCCAATATGCTTTTGGCAACTGCTTCAGCAACTTCAATTCCATCTATAGCCGCCGACAAAATTCCACCTGCATAACCAGCACCTTCACCTGCTGGATATAATCCTTGTGTATTGATACTCGTAAACTTAATTTTGTCCCGTTTAATTCTAACAGGTGAAGAAGTTCGAGTTTCAACTCCCGTAAATATAGCATCATCCATAGCAAAGCCATGAATTTTTTTACCAAACTCTGGAATTGCCTCACGAATTGCTTCAATAGCATAATTGGGTAATGCTTGGTTTAAATTAGTTAATATTATACCTGGTTTATATGATGGGATGACGCTACCTAACTGTTGTGATGGGTTATTACGTAAAAAATCACCAATTAATTGTGCTGGTGCCGCATAATTACTACCACCTAATTTAAAGGCATTAGCTTCTAATTGACGTTGTAACTCAATTCCTGCTAAAGGATGATCACTTGGAAAATCTTCAGGAGTTATGCCAACAACAATCGCTGCATTAGCATTACGTTCATTGCGTGAATATTGACTCATGCCATTAGTTACTAAATGTTCTGGTTCAGAAGCTGCAGCTACTACTGTACCACCTGGGCACATACAAAAACTATATACCGAGCGTCCATTTTTTGCATGATGAACTAAACGATAATCAGATGCACCTAATAAAGGATGTCCAGCATTTTTACCTAAACGAGCTTTGTCAATAAGTGATTGCGGATGCTCAACTCTAAAACCAATTGAAAATGGTTTAGCTTCAATATACACACCTTGTTCATAAAGCATGGCAAAAGTATCACGTGAACTATGTCCTAATGCCATAATTACATGTTGTGATTTAATTTGACTACCATCTGCCAAAATTACGCCTTGGATTTGGCGGTGACCATTATTTTGATCAATTAGTAAATCTGTTACTTTATGTTCAAAAAGTACTTCACCACCCAATTGAATAATGGTTTCGCGAATTTTTTCTACCATACCAACTAAACGAAATGTACCAATATGAGGGCGATTTACATAAATAATTTCTTCAGGAGCACCAGCTTTGACAAATTCTTCTAAGACTTTACGTCCTAAATAACGGGGATCACGTACTTGGCTATATAATTTACCATCAGAAAATGTTCCTGCACCACCTTCACCATATTGAACATTTGATTCAGGATTTAGTGTATTTTTACGCCATAATCCCCAAGTGTCTTTGGTTCTTTGACGTACTGATTTACCCCGTTCTAAAACGATTGGACGAAATCCCATTTGTGCTAACATTAAAGCCGCAAAAAAACCACAAGGACCAAAACCGATAATTATTGGTCGCTGAGTTAAATTAGCTGGTGCATGAGCTACATATTTATAACTCATATCAGGAGTTTTAGTTATCTGAGAATTATTCTGCAACCGTTTAAAAAGCTGTGCTTCATTATTAACTTCACAGTCAATAATATAGGTGAAACACATTGCTATACGCCGAGCATCATAACTACGCTTATAAATGGTATAATTTACTAACTGCTCAGCTGAAATTTGTAATTCTTGGTAGATAGCTTGTTTTAATTGATCTTCAGTATGATTAAGATCAAGTTTTAATTGATTAATGCGTAACATATTTTCCCTTAATTAATTGTTGATCAATACTTCACCAACTAAACTATGCATTTTAGCTTCGGTAATAGTTACGGCAACAATTTGATTAATCATACGTGCATTGCCATTAAAAACAACTAATTTATTATTTTCAGTTCGTCCCGTCATTAAACTTGGATCTTTCTTTGAATAACCATCAACTAAGATTTTTTGTACACTACCAACCATTTTTTGACTAATTTGATATTGTTGTTGTTCTAATACTTTTTGTAGTCTTTGTAAACGCGCTAATTTAATCTCATGAGGTGTAATATCCTCAAGTTCAGCAGCAGGAGTACCAGGACGTGCTGAAAAAATAAAGCTAAAACTAACATCATAGCCAATTTCTTCAATTAAGTTCATTGTTTTTTCAAAGTCGGCGTCTGTTTCCCCTGGGAAACCAACAATAAAATCAGATGAGAATGAAATATCAGGGCGTAAAGCACGAACCTTACGTAAAATTGATTTATATTCTAAACTGGTATAGCCTCGTTTCATCGCTGCTAAAATTCGATCAGAACCACTTTGTACGGGTAAATGTAAATGTGAAACTAATTTAGGTAATTTAGCGTAACAATCAATAATGCGTTGTGTCATTTCGTTGGGGTGAGAAGTGGTGTAACGAATACGCTCAATTCCTGGTATTTCATGAACAAATTCTAACAACATAGCAAAATCAGCAATCTCACCACCGTTCATTTTGCCACGATAGGCATTAACATTTTGCCCTAATAAATTAACTTCTTTGACACCTTGAATTGCCAATTGTGCTACTTCAGTTAATACATCTTCAAATGGTCGTGAAATTTCTTCACCTCGAGTATAAGGAACTACGCAATAAGAACAATATTTAGAGCAACCTTCCATAATTGAAACAAAGGCACTTGCACCTTCAACTCGAGCGCTAGGCAAATTATCAAATTTTTCAATTTCAGGGAAACTAATATCAACTTGAGATTTACCTGTTTGGCGTTTTTGTTGCATTAACTCAGGAATGCGATGCAATGTTTGTGGTCCAAATACCATATCAACAAATGGCGCACGTTTAACGATAGCTTCACCTTCTTGTGATGCCACGCAACCACCTACGCCAATAATTAAATCGGGATTGCTTTGTTTAAGATGTTTCACTCGCCCTAAATCAGAAAATACTTTCTCTTGAGCTTTTTCACGAATAGAACAAGTATTAAATAAAATCACATCAGCATTATCTGGTGTATCAGTCAATTGATAATTTTCAAAATGATGCAATACATCAGCCATTTTATCTGAATCATATTCATTCATCTGGCAACCATAAGTTTTAATATATACTTTTTTTGTCATAACTTCTCTTTTAAAATAATATGTTTAAATTTAGTTAAAAATATCTAATTGATTAATTAACCAATCTTGTATTTGTGGTTCAAGTAATGGTAAAACTAGACTCTGAATTTGCTGATAATATTCATTTAAATAGGCTAACTCTTCGTTATTAAGTAAACTTAGATCTATTAAATTTTTCCAATAAGGAACTAAAGTTAAATTTTCAAATCCATAAAATTTACCATATTCATTGCTTGTTTGAATAGTTTGTACTAAGCATAAATTTTCAATGCGAATTCCATATTTACCATCGATATAAAAACCAGGTTCATTGCTCACCACCATTCCAGGTACTAATGCAACACCTGAAGTAGCTGGTGAAATTATTTGTGGACCTTCATGAACGCACAAGAAGCTACCAACACCATGTCCTGTACCATGGCGATAGTTTAAACCATTTGACCAGAGCGGTAGTCGAGCTAATGCATCTAAATGTTCGCCACAGGTTCCATGTGGAAATTTAGCACGAGCTAAATTTAAATGACCTTTAAGAACTAAGCTATAATGATAACGCTGCTCGGCAGTTGGTTGACCTAAATGAAGTGTACGAGTAATATCAGTAGTTCCCTCAAGATATTGCCCTCCAGAATCCAATAAGAATAAATTTTTATCATCAATTAATTTGGCTGTAGCACTAGTTGCGCGATAGTGAATAATCGCTCCATTTTCTGCATAACCACTAATTGTGGCAAAACTTAGCCCATGTAAATTAGTTTGCATACCACGAAATTGAGCTAATTTATCCGCCGCTTGAATTTCATTAATACCAAGTTGCCAGTTGTGTTCAATCCAGTGGAGAAAATTAATTACTGCTACAGCATCTTTAAGATGAGCTTGACGCATTCCTTGTATTTCAATTGCATTTTTTTGTGCTTTTTGTTTAACAATAGGAGAACGTTGCCAAATAATTTCACAATTATTAACTAATTGATTTAGCATTGCTAAATTAGCTGTTTTATCATCAAGAATAATTTTACCCGTTAAGGTAGTTAAATAATTAAGAAATTGATTATAATCGGCTAATTCAACACCTGAATTAGCTAGTTGTTGAATTAATTGTGGATTTAATTTATTGCTATCAACAAACCATAATGCTGTATTTTGTCCAACTAAAGCATAACTAATTACTAGTGGATTATACTCAATATCACTACCACGAATATTATATAACCATGCAATTTCATCTAATACATTTAAGGCAATATAATCTGCATTATGATTATTTAATTGCTCACGCAACCAATGTAATTTAGCACTTAAACTACATCCTGTAGTATTTTCAGTTAACATGAACGCAGGTTGTGTCGGTAGAATTAATGGCTCAACTAACTGATTTTTAGCTAAATCAATTAAATTTGTTTCTAACCAAACTAGTTTCCCTCCAGCCTCAGTTATAATTTGGCTTAAATTTTTACTCCGATTAACACTAAGCAACTGTGGATCAATTGCCACAGTTTTACCTAAACAGTTTTTGGCTAACCATAATTCAGTTTCTGGCATATAAGCAGATTGTTTTAATAAACTAAAATGATTTGAATCTAATTGTTGCTCTGCTTGTAAAAAATAACGTCCATCAGTTGATAAATACGCATGTTCAAGACTTACCACAACTTCACCCGCAGAACCATCAAAGTTACTAATCCAAGTGCGACGTTGCCAACATTCTGGGACATATTCACTGTTATGTTGATCAATTGATGGGATTATATAAATATCAATTTGATTTTGTTGCATTAGTAAACGTAATGTAGTTAATCGTTGTGCAATAGTTGTCATAAAAACCTTTCTTAAATTTTTTGTAATCAAAGCTAATTGTCTTGATTTAGCTAATTTGCTGGGTTATTGTTTCAGCATAGTTTTTCGAATGCTAAGCATTCAATATACTTCCACAGTAGATAATACGGCAAGTCATACCTCTTTTATATTTATACTCGATATTCGCATCTACTTCTGCATTCATTGATAATTCACACTTCTAAAACTAGCTTGGTTTTTGCAATTATTGGCGTGTATGCGTCCACAACTTGAATATTTTTGTGAGGTATATTGTAGGTTGTTTTACTAAAGAGCAATTTGGAATGCATGCGAACTATCTTTATTGATATATGTTTAGATTATCATACTCAATTATTTGAATTTGATGATGAAGTTGAGCACATCCAGTTATTAATTAACTATTCGCTACAAGTTGAACCATCAAAAATGACCCACAGTCTCAAGGTGGTATCTAGCAGACTGTAAAAAAACAATTTCCCAATCATACCACAAGAGCTATTTTAACAACACACCACTTTGGTCTTGTTTGTGCTGTGGTGCGCTAATTAGCATTATTCGTCAATAATCGGGCAACAAAAAACTATGCTAGCTTAATTTTGTAGTTATATTTTGCATAGACCGATAGTATAATACAGGTATCATGATTAAATCAAGTATAAAACAAGACAAATAACGCAAAGGTTACAAGTTTAGACTAATTATACCAATTGCGATATAGATTGTCAATTGACTGGCGCTGATTTTTATATGCAAAAAATGAAATTGGCTAGTAAAACCATACTTAAAGATAACAGCTAAGAAAGCGTTGCATATTAGAAAATGAACTTGTGATTGCGGTTCAACACATGACCGTGATATAAATCAGCTATAAATATACATACCGCTGGACTAGCGGAAATTAACGCCTAGGGAGTTTCCTCTATTGGGGTTGAATGTAGTACAATCAACTAGATATGGAACGTTGAACTAGGAATCCTCACCCTTTATGGCGTGGAGGATGTCAAACTATTGTTACGCCAGTCTGTATTTTAAATTTAATCTTGGATTAAATAATTTAGTTGGGCAACTTGCTCTGACTCCTTAACAATTTGGATTTTCTGATAATTGGCATGATAGAATACATCGAATATTTAAACAGAGCAAAAGAAAATCCTCACCCAAGATGGTGAGGATAATATTTAATCATGAAAAATTAAACTATTGTCAAGATAGGCTATTATATTCTACCAAG
>JBDLTW010000014.1:0-5288 GCA_039805605.1 Pseudomonadota bacterium | reverse complement strand
AAATAAACCACTTATTCCAACTGCCACAGCTGCTCGAGTTAATACAGGAACAAATTCACGTCGTCCACCAGAGCTTAAACCTTGACCACCAGGTAATTGTACTGAATGAGTAGCATCAAATACTACAGGGCAATTAGTATCGCGCATAATTACTAATGAGGTCATATCTGAAACTAAATTATTATAACCAAAACTAACACCACGTTCACAGGCCATAATTAAACCATGTCCTTCAACATTATTTGCTTTATCAGTTACATTTTTCATGTCCCAAGGTGCTAAAAATTGACCTTTTTTAATATTTACAGGCTTACCAGTTTTTGCTACAGCTTTGATAAAATTAGTTTGACGACATAAAAAAGCTGGTGTTTGTAATATATCAACTACTGATGCCACTTGATCTATTTCTCCTAGCTCATGTAAATCAGTAACAATAGGTAAATTAAGTTGACGTTTAACTTCTGATAATATCCGTAGTCCTTCATCAATACCTAAACCACGAAAACTACTCTCTGAACTACGATTAGCTTTATCAAAACTTGATTTATAAATAAAATTAATTCCTAATTTTTGAGTAACTTCTTTCAAATACCCTGCACTATCTATTGCCATTTGTTCAGATTCAATTACACAAGGCCCAGCCATTAAAAATAATGGATGATTTAAACCAATTTCAAAATCTAATAATTTCCAACTTTCTTGTTTATTCATGACTTTTCCTTTTTGTATTTTAAACTATTAACATATTTTATCTTTACGATACTCCATAGCAGCACCAATAAAAGCACCAAATAATGGATGACCATGACGAGGATTAGAAGTAAATTCAGGATGAAATTGACAAGCAAAAAACCATCGATGATTTGCTAATTCAATTGTTTCAACTAATTTTTCCCGTCCACAAGATGTTCCACTAACAATTAAACCTTGAGCAGTTAAGTCTTCAATTAAGCTGTTATTTACTTCATAACGATGGCGATGACGTTCATGAATTAGTTGCTGATTATAAATTTTATACGCTAAACTATATGGTGATAGCTCACAATCTTGAGCACCTAAGCGCATAGTTCCACCAAGATCCGTGTTTTCATTAAGAACTTCTAGCTTACCACTTTTATCTTCCCACTCGTCTATCATACCAATAATTGGATAAGTAGATTGTTTATCAAATTCTGTTGAGTTAGCCCCTAATTTACCACAAACATTACGAGCATATTCAATAACTGCTAATTGCATACCTAAACAAATGCCTAAAAATGGTATATTATGAGTTCTCGCATATTCAATAGCTTTAATTTTACCCTCAATTCCACGTTTACCAAATCCACCAGGAACTAAAATCGCATCAACACCATTCAACTGGTTAACCAAATTATCTTCAATAGTTAAATCTTCCGCGTCAATATAATTAATAATTACTTTAGTTCTAGCATGAATTCCTGCATGAATTAGTGCCTCATTTAATGACTTATATGATTCAGTTAAGTCTATATATTTACCAACCATAGCAATAGTTACTAAATGAAGTGGATTTTCTAAATTATTTACGATTTTATCCCATATACCAAAATTAGCAATTGGTGCATTTAGATTTAATTTTTCACAAATAATTTCATCAATATCTTGATTATGCAACATTCTCGGTACTTTATAAATGCTTGTTGCATCATAACAGCCAATTACAGAACGTTCTTCTACATTACAAAACAATGCTATTTTACGCTTTTCCTCTTCTGGCAACTCATGATCCATACGACAAATTAAAATATCAGGCTGAATACCTATTTGTAACATTTCTTTAACGGAATGTTGTGTTGGCTTAGTTTTTAATTCACCAGCACTAGCAATATAAGGAACTAAAGTTAAATGCATAAATAATGTATTGGCACGACCTAATTCTTGACGCATTTGCCGAATAGTCTCTAAAAATGGTTGAGATTCAATATCTCCAACTGTGCCACCAATCTCAATTAATGCCACATCAAAACCTTGTGTACTAGAAATAATTCGTTGTTTGATTTCATTTGTTATATGTGGTATTACTTGTACAGTTTTACCCAAGTATTCACCACGACGTTCTTTACGAATAACTGCCTCATAAATTTGCCCAGAAGTAAAATTATTTTGTTTAGACATTTTGGCTGATATAAAGCGCTCATAATGACCTAAATCCAAATCAGTTTCTGCGCCATCTTCGGTTACAAAAACCTCACCATGTTGGGTTGGACTCATTGTTCCCGGATCCACATTTAAATAAGGATCTAATTTCAGCATAGTTACACTTAAGCCACGTGATTCTAAAATTGATGCTGTTGAGGCAGCCGCAATTCCTTTACCCAAAGAGGAGACAACTCCACCAGTAATAAATATATATTTTGTCATTTTGTTCCTATCACAATAAATTAATATCTGTATGTCTAATTAAGTTGTTTAATTAGTTTAAATAATGTTTGTGCCGTAGAATTTTTCGCCTGATAATCCCAATCTTTAAGCGAACTTTCACTAACTTTATTATATTGATCATAAGCACTATAACGTAAGCTTATTACATGTATTTTAGCGGGATTGGATTGCTTAAATTTATTATAAACATTTCGAGCATTAGTTAGTGAGTTGTCTACAAAAATTAATGTTTGACAAAGATTATTATTTTTAGTTATTTTCCGTTGTTGCTGAATTAATTGTGCAATTTCTTCACCTTTATTATCATCTGCCGAATAATAAACCCCATCAATATAAGCTTTATATCCCGTAGCATGTTTATTTGGCTGTAATAGTAATTGATCTTTACTACTTGGACTTATACCAATTGGATTTGTCTTAAAATCTAAATTATTATGTGCTAATTGATTTTCTGTAGCGGCAAAATAACGCTCAAAACTACGTGCTGTCATTACAATCGAAGGGTGGTGCTGAACATCTTTTAACTGATTGATAATATCAACTGTAGTTGATTCAGTTGGCTTATATAACATAAAAAATCTTAAAGCACCTTCTAAACTATACAAGTTATGACTTATGCCCCAATTCTCTAATTTATGTAGATCTTGACTCTCCAAAGATATATTCCATTGAGTCCATGCATCACTGCCTAATTTAGGTTCTTGAGTTAAAATAGTATTATCTAAATCATAAATTAGACATAATTGACTGGACTGCTTAGCAGTCTGATATTGTTTAACATAATTATTAATTTCGGCTAATTTATCTATACTAGAAGACTCAACTAAATTATTTGTCGCACAACTAAATTTTGTGACAATAACACCCAAAATAAGACCAATAAAATATTTATTCATGATAGTAATCCTTAAAAAGTACAATTCATTTTAGATAATGCTTTAGTAATAAACTCAGGATCATATTGACGATTAAATTTGGGTAAAGCATTGAGCAAAAAATTACCATAGGACTTTAAAACAATTCGATTATCGCAGATTGTTACTTGACCATAATCTTGTTCACTACGAATTAATCGACCAACCGCTTGAATTAATTTAATTCCCGTTTCTGGTAATGAAATCTCAATAAAGTAATTACCATTTTCCTCTTTTACCCAATGTTCACGCACCATATTTTGTGGATCTTTATATGTTTCAAAAGGTAATTTAGTAATAATTACATGCATACAATATTGTACAGGCAAATCAACACCTTCGGCAAAAGAATTAAGTCCAAATATAATACTTGGTTTACCCTCATCAATCAATTCACGATGAGTTGTTAATAATTTTTGATTACTCGCAAAATCAGTTTGCAATAAAATTTTAGCTTGAATAGCTTTGGTCAATCCTTTATAAACCATTAATAATTGCTGACGATTAAAAAATAATACCAAACTACCGTAATTTTCTGTATAAGCTAAAATAGTGGTTAAATAAGTTATTAAATCTTGTTCAAAAGCTTCACGACTATTAAAATCAGGCGAATTTTTAAAATAAGGAATAGATAATTGACTATGCTCAGCATAATTAAATTCAGTATCTAACTTGATTTCCTTACATTGGCTATTATTTGATAAGCCTAATTGTGACTTAATATATTCAAAGCTATCACCAATAGCTAGAGTTGCCGAAGTCAAACACGTAGCATATACTTTGCTCCATAATTTTTCATCTAAAAGATTACCAACGTGAGTTACCCCTGCATTAACAAAATATTCTTCTTTACCGTTATTTAAACGATATTCAATCCAACGTGCATTAGCATTGTAGCGCGAATTATCTTGACTGATGATATATGTTACTGTAGTTTGTATTTTTTCGATACTAGCCACATATGAACTAAGTTTTATCAAATCATATTCAACTAAATCATTACCTTCACGGATTTGTTCACGCATTTTTTCTTGCACTACAAATAAGCTCTTTACTAATTCTGTAATTGCAATATTTAATTGGTTAAATGATTCCATTAGTTCAGGAGGAAGATGTGGATTTAAATAATTATTTAAAATTAAAAGATTATTTTTAAATAAAATTGGGTTTAATTTAAGCAATTCCAATAATTTGATTATTAGATCATTAACTATTAAAGAAGAACTTGCTAAAGATTTACTTAATTCTGTATCTGGTATAATATAGCTATTTGTTGTATTATTTTCAGCTAATTTAGCTAACTGTTTAGTTGTTTCAATACTATGGTTAAGCTCAAACTGCCCCGTAAAACTATTAATTGCGTAATTAGTAAAATTGTGTGCTTCATCAATACATAAGTAATAATCTTCAGGCTGATTTGGTAATGCAACGCCACCACCTAATTCAAGATCAGCCAATAATAAACTATGATTAGTAACAATAACATCACAATTTTTAAGTTTCTCACGGTTCAAATAAAATGGGCAGTTACAATCATCTTTTTGATTATATGGACATTGTTGCCCAATGCACTGATACCTATCACTAGTAATAAATGGCTTAAGTTTACTGGGAATAATAACTGGTGCTTGATCTAAATCACCAGTCCAGTTACCTTTAGCATAAAGCCGCCTAATTTCTTCTAATTTATATAAGCGTTGTTCATTCTCATCTTGATTAAACATATCATTAAGCACATCGCCACTACAGCTTAGCTCAAGTTGATACGGGCATAAATAATTAGTTCGTCCTTTAGCTAAACCATAACTAAATCCTATTTGGCTAAACTTAGCAAATTTTGGTAAATCTTTTGAATACAGTTGAGATTGTAAAGTTTTGGTTGCTGTAGCAATAATAAATTTTTTTTGCTGAGCCAATGCATGGGTTATACCAGCTAATAAATAAGCAAAACTTTTTCCTGTTCCTGTTGGT
>JBDLTW010000013.1:0-8283 GCA_039805605.1 Pseudomonadota bacterium | reverse complement strand
GTGTTTGTTCTTAAAATTTACCTCTTTTTTTATCCTCGTGATTATGATTAATTTATTAGTTTTTTACTATCATGATCGCAAATTAACAATGCGTTATTCTATCTTAATGCTTGGAACTTTACCTAGTTTATTTATATTGGGTTTAAACAATAATTTACTGGAGAGTTTTACCAATGGTTTACAAACTTTCACTTTAATTGATTCCAATCATAATTTAGGTTTATTATGGCAATATACACAACAATTTATTTATTTAGGTATAATGGTTGGACTACGCACGATTATTGCATTGCCGTGTTTTATTTTATGGTATAAATCAAAAAAAAATTACTTGTTTGCATTAGGTTTTATTAGCGGTACATTACTACCGAGTGTTGATTTGTCTTATGGAGCATCTCGTTTTTTACAATTATCTTCAATTGGTTATTTTTGGCTTATTGTATTATACGTTTACGGCTATTTAATTGAGAAAAAAGTAAGTGATAAGGCAAATATTCCTTTAATTATTTGCTATTTATGTCTGCCTTATATATTAGCTCTTGGTTCCAATAATCAAATTTATATTCAAATATTATTATTTTTTATAACTACCATGATTATTATTATCAATAATCTAATTCAAATTAATCATCGACTAATCAAAAATATTATACTATTAACTATATTATTATTTACTAGTTTTCAACTTATTTATGAGCAATTAAGTATTCCTTATCGAACGGCAAATAAAATTCACAATTTAGTTAAAATAAAATTAGCCACGCTAGGTACTATTTATCTAAATAAAGATCTTGCTAACTATATTACTAATAGTTTATCTTTATTAAAGCAATGCCAATTTAAAACAAATGATAATATTATTGCCTTATATGACCTACCTAGTTTAGTCTATCTAGCAGGTGCAAACTCATATGCATGTCCATGGTATTTTAATTATAATGGGGCAGAAAATATGGTTAACTTTTGTCTTAACTTATATCCCTCTGGATTAATAAATAAATCGTTTCTAATTTTAGACAATGACGTCAATTTAAATAAATTTAATCAGATTTTGTTAAACTACGGAACCTCACTTAAACAATATAAATATTGTGGTAAAGTTGTTGCACCTTCGGTTATGGGCATGAATTTAAAAAACATAAAAATTTATGCTCCAATTGTTAAATAACAGGCAGAATTATTTTAACAAATATTTTAAAGGATTTGTATGAAATGCGTAATTTTAGCTGGAGGTCTTGGGACTCGGATCTCCGAAGAAACCACGGTTCGCCCAAAACCAATGATTGAAATTGGTGGGAAACCAATTTTATGGCATATCATGAAAATTTATTCACACTTTGGTGTTAATGAGTTTATTATTTGCTTAGGTTATAAGGGATATATCATTAAAGAATATTTTGCTAATTATTTTTTACATATGTCAGATGTAACTTTTGATATGCAAAATAATCAAATGGAAGTGCATGATCAACATGCTGAACCATGGAAAGTAACTTTAGTTGATACTGGCGATAACTCAATGACGGGTGGACGCTTAGCTAGAGTAAAGAAATATTTAGATCCTAAAGAGCATTTCTGTTTTACCTACGGTGATGGTTTAAGTAATATTAATATTGCTGATTTAATTAGTTACCACCAACAACATGGTAAATTAGCTACTCTCACCGCAGTAACGCCACCAGGACGATTTGGTGCATTAGATTTAACAGCAGCAGGTAAGGTTAATAGCTTTAAAGAAAAACCTCAAGGTGATGGTGCTATGGTTAATGGCGGTTTTTTTGTCTTATCACCACAAGTAGTTGATTTAATTGATGGAGATCAGTCTATCTGGGAGCGTGAACCATTAGAGCAATTGGCTAAAGATGGTGAACTAATGGCATATGAACATAGTGGCTTTTGGCAACCAATGGATACACTACGCGATAAAATTTATTTAGAAGAATTATGGCAACAAGGACAAGCACCATGGAAAATCTGGTAATGATTGATAATAAATTTTGGCAAGGTAAAAAAGTTTTAATTACGGGATGTACGGGGTTTAAAGGAAGTTGGTTAACCGTATGGTTAAATCAATTAGGTGCATTAGTCTATGGTTATGCATTAAGAGCACCAACAAAGCCATCAATGTGGGAAGACTTGCAATTAGAGCAATTATGTCAGAGCATCGAATACGCTGATATTCGAGATTACGATAGTTTAAAAAATTATGTATATCAAGTTAATCCCGACATTATTATTCATATGGCTGCTCAACCATTAGTGCGTTATTCTTATCAATTTCCCCGTGAGACTTATGAAGTTAACCTAATGGGCAGTGTAAACTTATTTGAAGCTGTGCGTCAAACTAACTCCTGTAAAGCATTAGTAAATGTTACTACAGATAAGTGTTATGAAAATAAAGAATGGTTATGGGCTTATCGAGAAAATGAACCAATGGGAGGCTATGATCCTTATAGTAGTAGTAAAGCTTGTTCAGAATTAGTTACTTCTGCATACATTAATTCATATTTTAACAATCAAGACAATCAAACATTTGTAGCCAGTGCTCGAGCAGGAAATGTAATTGGTGGTGGAGATTGGGCAGACGATCGTTTAATTCCAGATATAATTCGTAGTTTTAGTCAAGGTAAAAAAGTTTTAATTCGTAATTTAGATGCAGTGCGTCCATGGCAACATGTTTTAGAACCATTATCAGGATATTTAGTTTTGGCTGAAAAACTCTATCAACAAGGATTATCTTATAGTGGGGCATGGAATTTTGGACCATTAGATAATGATAGTAAAACCGTCGAAGAGGTAGTTAAACAGATGTGCCAAATTTGGGGAGATGGAGCAAATTGGTCAAGAGATACTGAATTAAATCACCCTCATGAAGCTAAATTACTTCGTTTGGACTGTTCCAAAGCAAGAAGCTTATTAGGCTGGAAACCAATATGGAATAGTAGCAAAAGCTTAGAACAATTAACCACATGGTATAAAGCCTATTTTAAACAACAAAATATGTTAGAATTAACTCGTACACAAATTAATCAATACATGAAGGATAGCCAATGTTAGAATTAGAACAAATTCAAAAAGATATAGCTCAATTAGTTAATAAATTTGCAACAATAAAATATGCTCAAACAGAATTTATTCCAGGTAAAACGACTATTCCTCCTGCAGGTAAAGTAATTGGTGAACTAGAGTTACAGTATATGGTTGAAGCATCATTAGATGGATGGCTTACAACGGGAAGATTTAATGATAAATTTGAAAAGAAATTAGCTAATTATTTAGGTGTAAAGCATTTAATTACGGTTAATTCAGGCTCATCAGCTAATTTAGTTGCCTTTAATGCTTTAACCTCTCCTAAGCTAGGCGATCGTGCAATTAAAGTTAATGATGAAGTTATTTCGGTAGCAGCTGGGTTCCCAACTACAATTAATCCGATTATTCAATTTGGTGCAATTCCAGTTTTTTTAGACGTAGAAATACCAACCTATAACATTGATATAAGCAAACTTGAACAAGCAATTACGCCTAAAACTAAAGCTATATTTCTAGCTCACACTTTAGGTAATCCATATAATCTAAAAGCAATTCGTGAGATTTGTGATAACTATAACTTATGGTTAATTGAGGATTGTTGTGATGCGCTTGGTTCGCGTTATGATGGTAAATTAGTTGGTACATTTGGAGATATTGCAACAGTTAGTTTTTATCCTGCTCATCATATTACCATGGGTGAAGGTGGTGCAGTGTTCACCAATAATGACTTATTAAAAATGATTGCGGAGTCATTTCGTGATTGGGGTCGAGATTGTTATTGCCAACCTGGGTGTGATAATACTTGTGGTAAGCGTTTTTGTCAGCAATTAGGTCAATTACCATTTGGTTATGATCATAAATACACTTATTCGCATCTTGGTTATAATTTAAAAATTACCGATATGCAAGCTGCTTGTGGTTTGGCTCAGTTAGAACGCTTAGATAATTTTGTTCAACAACGTAAAGATAATTTTAATTACTTAAAAGCTAAATTAGAAAACTGTAGTGAATTTTTAATTTTACCAGAAGCTACAGCAAATTCACAACCTTCATGGTTTGGCTTTCCTATTACGTTAAAAGAAAATGCTGGTTTTAGCCGAGAAGACTTATTAAAATATTTAGCCGATAATAAAATAGGAACTCGATTATTATTTGCAGGAAATGTAATTAAGCAACCGTATATGCAGGGACGTAATTATCGTATAGTTGGTGATCTTACTAATTCAGATCGAATTATGCACCAAACTTTTTGGGTTGGTATTTATCCTGGATTATCTAAAGCTATGTTAGATTATACTGCAGAAATAATTGGACAATTTTGTGGTGTAGGATTTTAGCTATGGAGCTTAAAGATTTTCAGCAACTAGCTACCAATATTCGGAAACATATTGTCCGAGCTATTTTTAATTCTAAAGCGTCACATATTGCTAGTGCGTTATCAATTAGTGATATTTTAGCCGTGCTTTATGGGGCAAATTTGGTTAATCCAGATAAGCCACAGTTCTTTTTAAGTAAAGGTCATGCAGGGATTGCAGTATATGCTACTTTACGTGAATTAGGGATAATTAGTGAAGAAATATTTGCTACTTATTATATGAATGGCTCGATTTTAGGTGGTCATGTTTCTCATAAAAATGTTCCTGGAGTATTTTTATCTACGGGTTCTTTAGGTGGAGGAATATCTGTAGCTAATGGCGTGTGTATAGCTAATTTAATTAATCAGAATAATGATAGAATTTTTGTAATTGTTGGTGATGGTGAATGTAATGAAGGTAGCATTTGGGAAGCAGCATTATATGCTGGGGCAAATAATTTAACTAGTTTAGTGGTAATAGTTGATTATAATCGATTACAGGGTTGTGGATATGCCGAAAATATTTTACCAATGGGTAAGATTGCTGACAAATTTAAAGCCTTTAATTTTCAGGTAGTTGAAATTGATGGTCATGATCATCTAGCAATTAGTAATGCAATTAGCCAAAGCTCTGGACCATTATGTATTGTAGCGCATACAATCAAAGGCAAAGGAATTAGCTTTATGGAAAATAATAATTTATGGCATTATAAAAATTTAGATAATGACACCTATTGCCAAGCTCTCAAAGAATTGGAGTATCTTGATGCGTAAATATTTTGTTGAGCAAGTTTGCTACTTAATGGAACAAGACCCACAATTAGTTTTTTTAACCGCTGATTTAGGTTTTGGTAGTTTTGAAATAATTCAAAACCGCTTTCCGCAACGTTTTTTTAACGTCGGAATAGCCGAACAAAATATGGTTGGTATGGCTTGTGGCTTATCCTTAACTGGGAAAAAAGTAATTTTTTACTCGATTGCCAATTTTTCAACCTTACGAGTTATTGAGCAAATTAGAAATTACCTTATTTATCATAATTGCCAAGTATTAATTGTTAATGGCGGAGGCGGATTTTCTTATGGTCAGTTAGGCTTTACACATTATGCTATTGAAGATGTATCATTGATGGCAGGATTGCCCGAAATTGAAATATTTGCCCCCTTTAATGCCGATACTATTATTAAGGCTATGAATGAATGGTATTCTAGCTTACAGGTTGCTTATTTACGCCTAGAAAAAAATGATTTAGCTATTACACAAGCAATAAACTACCTAGATGGTTATTCAGTTATTGGTGAAATTAATCAGATTAATAAAATCATTTGTTATGGCTCAATTAGTGCCGATGCCATTGCAACGCATCAGCAATTACAGCAATTATCTATTAATAGTTGTGTAATTATTTTACACCGCCTAATTAATCTAGTTAATCTATTTCCTTATTTACAAACTGGCGATAATCTATTACTAATTGAAGAAAATGCTAAACGTGGTGGAGTTGGACAATTCATTGTCAGTAGCTGTATCGAACAACAAATTAAATTAGCCAAAGTAAAAATTTGCGGTGTGACGAATAAAATTGCTCCCGTAGTTGGGGATCAAAATTATATGAAATCATTACATGGTTTATCCGTAGATAATTTTATTGCATTTTTTAAAGAGTAATTTATGAGTTATCACGATTTAACTAATCTTACAGGTAAAAAAATTTTTCTAACTGGTGGCACAGGTTTTATTGGTAAAAATTTACTTTGTTATTTAATTAAGCATAAAATTATGCCACAACAACTAACGATCCTAAGCCGTAATCCAGATTATTTTAAACAAAATTATCCGCAATTATTAGCTAATTGGATAGACTTTGCAGTTGGTGATATTGTTAATTTAACCTGGAACCAGCAGAATTATGATTATGTCATTCATGCCGCTACCAGTATAGTTGCGCCACCTGATTCAGTACAATTATTTGATGAAATAATTTTAGGCACTAAAAATATTTTACAATTTGCTGAACAAGCCAAGGCTAAATGTTTGCTTAATTTTAGTTCTGGTGCAGTTTATCAACCTAATCAACAGTTAAGTGGTCTCACTGAAATTTCTCCACTTAATCAGAACTTAGAAGATGACAAACATACATATAGCTTAGCTAAAGCTAGTAGTGAACATTTAGCTTATTTATACTCATCTAATACAAATTTAAAAGTGATTTCTTTAAGATGCTTCTGTTTTGGCGGTGATTATTTAGATCATAAGCACTTTGCTCTTGGTGAATTTATTCAAAAAGCTTTGAATAATCAAGATATTACGGTTAGTGCAAGTAAGGGAGTTTATCGCTCTTATTTATCAGTAGATGATTTATCTAAGCAAATATTTAGCTTACTAGTTAAATCAGAATCAAATTCTAGTCAATATGAAGTATTTAATCTAGGCTCAGATCAAGCAATTAGTTTACCAGATCTAGCAAAGCAAGTAGTTGCAACACTAAAAAGTAAATCTAAAGTTTATACTCCAAATATAGATTTACCAATAGTTAATTATTATGTTCCTAATGTTGATAAAATAACCAATTATTTAGGGATTAAAAAAAATATATCTCTAGATGAGATTATTCTAGCTACCGCTGAATTTTATCAACAGCAACAAGCAACTCATTTGCTGCCGACACCAGAAGAGGTAAATATTTCATCTAAACATAGTCTGTCAGCAATAATTGCCTGTTATAATGATGCTCAAGCTATTCCAATTATGGCTGAACGTTTAATCGCAGTATTTAATAAATGCAATCTAGATTATGAAATAATTTTTGTCAGTAATGGAAGCACTGATAACTCTGTCGAAGTAATTCGTAATTTATCGATGATTAACCCAAGAATTATTGGTGTTACACACTCACGTAGCTTTGAGCAAACCTCTCAAGCTTCGTTTTTAAACGGCATGGCATTGGCAACTAAACAAGCATGTGTATTATTAGATGGTGATTTACAAGATCCACCTGAATTAATTGAAGACTTTGTTAGAGAGTGGCAAAATGGTTATGAAATAGTTTATGGAATTCGCCATAAACGTGAAGCACCATTATTTGTGCAGCTTGGTTCAAAAATATTTTATCGCTTATTTGATAAGTTGTCTTCGGTTCCAATGCCTCATGATGCAGGTGATTTTTCCTTAATTGACCGCAGAGTAGTTGAATGGTTGTTAGCTACTCAAGAACATGATGTTTTAATTCGTGGAATGCGCTCTTATTTAGGTTTTAAACATACTGGAATTAAATATTTTCGGCCAGAACGAATGTTCGGTAAATCCTCAAACAATTTTTTTAAATTAATTATGTGGCTAAAGAAAGGGATTTTTTCTTACTCAAGAAAACCACTGGATTGGATAACCACTGCAGGTTTTATTATGGTGTCTATTACCATAATTTTAGCTATAATACAAATTTTAATTCGTATTTTTGAACCTAATGCAACTCCACATGGCTTAACTACTGTTATTTTATTAATCATGTTTTTTGGATCATTCTCAATTTTATCAATTAGTATTTTAGGTGAATACATTGCTAAGATTGTTGAAGAAACTAAAAATCGTCCAATCTATATTCGCGATCTAATCATCAAAAATGGACAATTAATTAAGATATATCATGATAGCAAAAAGAACAATGAATAGCCTACTATACTGGTTAAATTCTCATTTATGCCGATATTTAATAGTTGGAGGAAGTAATACTTTACTTAGTTTAGCCTTATATTATGTCATGTTAAAACTAGGCGTTAATTATTTATTAGCCAATACAATATGTTTTATTATTGGCTTTGTTGTAAGTTATAGTTTAAATACATTAATAGTTTTAACACAACATGGAGATTATTAACACCTAAATATCTATATGTATATGGAG
>JBDLTW010000012.1:0-5118 GCA_039805605.1 Pseudomonadota bacterium | reverse complement strand
CTTGTAATGAAAATAAAGTTAACGGATTATCATTAATCCATTCTTGGTTGACAATTAAATTAAAACCATTTTTGCTTACATTATCTATTTTTAGTAAGTCAAAAATATTTAACTCCTTACGGCTACGGTTAATAATTACCGATAAACGAAACGCAATTAACCCAAAAATTTCATTGGTTTTCAATTTATTGCGTACTACTCGTTTTAATTTCGTCACAACTTTGGCAACACTACCACGATGAGCATGAACTAACTCAGCAATAATTGTTTGTTCTGGTTTAGAAAATCCAGCTAAATCAGAATGTTGTAAAATATAAGCGCCATGTTTATGATAATCATTATGTGAAATACCTAAACCAATTTCATATAATTCACATGCCCAAATTAATAATTTGCGACGTTCAAAATTAGTTTTTTCTGTTCCAACTAATTGATTATGTAAATACGCAGCTAAATTGGCAACTCGTTCACCTTGCAACTCATCAAGATGATAACGCTTTTTTAGATCCGCAACGGTTACTCCCCTTAAATCGGCATTGCTTTTACGCCCAATTAGATCATACATTACACCTTCGCGTAATGAACCATCAGCAATCGTCATATTCTTAATTGCCAATTCTTCAAAAATTGCCAACATAATAGCTAAACCACCAGCAATAACCTCTTTACGCTCGTCTTTAATTCCTAATAATTGAATGTTTTTAATAGTTTTACTTCTGATTAACATTTTTTTTAATTGTAACATTCCATCATAAGTAATCTCATTAGCTAAATTATTTTCTAGGCACATATCATATAAAGTTTTAGCTGTTCCTGAGGTTCCAATAGCAATTTTCCATTCATGTTTACTAAATAAATGCTCCATTGACTGAATTTTACTTCGTGCTGCATAAATAGCATTATTAAAATTAGCCTCAGTCAATTGACCATCTGCAAAATAACGTCCTGTATAGGAAACACATCCCATAGTTACGCTTTCCATAATCTGTGGTTCATAACCTTCGCCAATAATAAACTCAGTTGAACCACCGCCAATATCAACTACTAAACGTTTATCATGTGAATAGGACAGAGAATGCATTGCGCCAATATAAATTAACCGTGCTTCTTCTTTCCCTGAAATTACTTCTATTGGAAAACCTAAAGCCTTATTTGCAATCGTAATAAAATCATTAGCATTAATTGCCACACGTAAAGTACTGGTACCAACCACACGAACTTGTGATTTTTTAAAATTTGCTAAACGCTCATTAAAACGTGTTAGCACTTCTAAAGCAATTAATTGTGCCTCTTTGGTTAAATTATTTTTATCATCTAAGCCACTAGCTAATCTTACCGTAGCTTTAATTTGATCAATTGGTACGATAGTACCATCTTCATTGGCCTTGCCAATTAACAAACGAAAACTATTAGAACCCAAATCAACTGTGGCTAAAAGATTAATATTCATATCTGTTGTCCTATTTTGCTTTAATAAGCTCAATTTCACCATTGGATTTACCTAAAACTAATTCATTTGCACCACGCATAGCAAATAAACCATTAGTAACTACCCCAGTAATATTATTAATTTTTTGTTCTAATTCAACAGGATTAAGGATTTGTAAATTATGCACATCTAAAATCCAATTACCATTATCTGTTACAACACCTTCACGCCAAATCGGAGTACCACCTAATTTAACTAACTCACGCGCTACATAACTACGTGCCATAGGAATTACCTCAACTGGTAAAGCAAATTGACCTAACACATTAACCAATTTACTCTCATCAGCAATGCAAATAAATTTACGGGCAACTGATCCAATAATTTTTTCGCGAGTTAAGGCAGCACCACCGCCTTTTATCATGTGTAAATGAGGCGTAACTTCATCCGCACCATCAATGTAAAGATCTAAATGACTCACACTATTTAAATCGTAAACATGAATACCATGAGCTTTAAGTAATGCTGTGGACTGTTCTGAGCTGGATACTGCACCTTGAATACGTTGTTTAATTGTTGCTAGAGCATCAATAAAATATTTCACTGTCGAACCAGTACCTACTCCAATTATCATATCATCTTCATCGATATAACGTAAAGCATACTCACCAACTAATTTTTTTAAACTATTTTGATCCATCATTTAATCCTTATAAACCTTAGCTTATTTAACTAATAAAACTACTGCCTCAGCAATAGCTGCTTCACTACGTCCAACTATGCCTACTTTCTCACTAGTTTTAGCTTTTATGCTAATTTGCTCAATTCTAACTTGTAAGATTTGTGCGATTACACTACGCATAGTGTCAATATAATCTCGTAATTTAGGCTGTTCTAAAATAATCGTGGTATCTAAGTTATTAATTTTATAGCCCAACTCATTTATTTGTTGGTAAACTTTTTTTAATAAAATTTTACTATCAATATCGGCATATTGTTTATCATTATCAGGAAATAGTTTACCAATATCTCCTAAAGCAACTGCACCAATTAAAGCATCTATAATGGCATGAATTAATACATCCGCATCAGAATGACCAGCTAGACCGAGATGATAAGGAATTTCAACCCCGCCTAAAATAAGCTTTCGATCTTTAACTAATCGATGTAAGTCAAAACCTTGACCAATTCGAAACATAATTACTCTCCTTTACTGATAGAGTGTTGCAAAATAATTTCTGCTAAATATAAATCACTAGGATAAGTTAATTTTAAATTAGTTGGACTGTTTTCAATAGCTAAAACTTTCCCACCACAAGCTTCAATGGCACTAGCTTCATCCGTAGCTTTTTCTGCCTCTAGGGTAAGCAAGGCATTTACTAATTCATCATAACGAAACATTTGCGGAGTTTGTGCCAAGCGTAATTCTTCACGATTAAGTGTTTGCACTACCTGTTGCTGAGCATTAATTTGCTTTACTGTATCAACAACCCTAGTTGTTAATAAACCACCAATATTATTTAATTCAACTTGTTCAATTAAATAATTAATCATTTGTGGTGTTATACAACATCTAGCAGCATCATGGACTAATACCCAATCATTATTAGTTAATGCTAAATTGCGTAAACCATTTAAAACACTTTGTGCTCTGGTTGCTCCACCAACTTTTGCAATAGCTAGTTTAGCATAATTAGTTCGATAGCGTTCAATTTGCGGATCATCAGCTTGAACTATTACAACAATTTGTTTAATTCTTGAGGATGTCTCAAATGCTTGTAATGTCCAATCTAATACAGTTTTACCAGCTAAAGAATGATACTGTTTGGCTAAAGTTGTAGCAAATCGACTACCATTACCAGCACAGGGAATAAGTACAGTGTATTCATTCATCAATATATTCCTTAGATTGCTGATACCACAAACAATCACCTTTACTTAATTTATCTAAAGTTTTGAGATAATGAAAATGTGCATTTAATTCACCTTGATTAATTTTTGCTGCTACTAAATGTAATGGTTCTTTACGATTTGCTAAATTAAATTGGTTTAATATTGGGGTTGCAGTAGTTACATGATTTGCTGTTTCTTGTAATAAACTAACTTGTTCGCGAGTTAACTCTAAATAAACTTTAGCTAATAGTTCACAATCAATTAAAGCACCATGATAACTACGATTAGAACGATCAATTTTAAACCGATCACATAAAGCATCTAAACTATTTTTACCACCTGGAAATTTATTTCGCGCCATCGTTAAGCTATCAATAATTTTACTAGCATAATGCGCAGTTTTTTCTTTGCCACAGGCTAAAAAATGATGGTCAAGAAAGGACACGTCAAATTTTGCATTATGTATAATTAATTCTGCCCCATCAATAAATTGTAAAATTTCATCAACTTTTTGGCTAAAAATTGGTTCATTTTCTACTTGTTCAATTGTTATGCCATGAACATTGGTTGCTTCAGCAGGAATATCTCGCTCAGGATTAAAATATAGATGTAGAAATTTACCAGTTAGTTTGCGTTCAATCATTTCTAAAGCGGCAAATTCAATAATTCGATGTCCTTCATTAGGTTTAAAACCAGTGGTTTCGGTATCTAATAATAATTGACGTTGCATATTTAAATTACCTTAAATTTATATAGCCAGCGACGGCAAGTTGTGCATTGATAATAGCGTAATTTACTACTTCTGCCAAATAAACCATTTTGTTGCAGATGAAATGAACCACAATTATGACAAATTGGAGCAGGATCATGTGGCGGATAATTACGTTGTTGTAAGTATTGGCTATAATCAGGCAATTGTTGGTAGCGAAATAATTTATACACCAATAAACTAGCATAAACTATACCGATAAAGATTATAATCGATGATAGTTTAATACTAAACAGCACTAAAGCCAACAGAAAAATAATCCAAAATATCATTAAGCCACCACAACCTAAAAGACTTGGCAATAAAATCAAACTTAATAGACTTAATACGCCAAGGCCAACCAATCCAGCCATAATTTCAAAGATAATCATCATAATTTTTAGTCAAAAAATCGAGTAAAATTATCTACTTCTTCACGAGTAGTACGATAGTTATTAATATTTGCAGATGGATCTTCATAACCAATGGCCATTCCGCATAATAAAATATGTTCTTGGCTATAGCCTAAATAATCTCGCACTATTTGTGGATATTCAGCTAAAGCGGCTTGAGCACAACTAGCTAAACCTAATTCATTAGCCATTAACAGTACTGATTGAATAAACATCCCGCAATCTAAATATGAACCTTTTTCTACTTGTTGATTGGTAAAGAAAAGTAACATTACGGGAGCTCCGAATGCTGAATAATTTTGTTCCCATTGTTGTAAACGCTTATCCATATCATCACGGCTTATTCCAACTGCTTGATACATCTGCATACCACATTTTACACGACGTAATTGCATATCACGAGGTAATTTGCTTGGGTAATAGGTATAATCTAATTTTTTTTCAATTCCATTGCGAAAAGCTTCAGTTAATAAATGCTCTAATTCAGCTTTAGCTTTTCCACTAATTACCGCTACTTGCCATGGTTGAGTATTGGTACCAGATGGTGAAAAACGTGCATATTCTAAAATTTGCCGAATTAATTGTGAATCTACGGCTTTAGGTAAAAATTTACGCACTGATTTACGTTGGATTAA
>JBDLTW010000011.1:0-7501 GCA_039805605.1 Pseudomonadota bacterium | reverse complement strand
GATATTTTATTATGTAGTCGTGCAACTTTAAGCCGTGCTTCTTTTGCGTTATTACTTCCCTTAAGTTTTTTGCTTAATCGTTTTTGTAATCTGGCTAATTTCTTCTGGTACTTAATTAATACCTTTAAAGAATTAGCTAAACCAAGCACATGTTTTGGTTTAGCAATTTAGTAATACTTGTTATTTAGTGCGTAGAGGATGTCAATATTACGTCATAAGGTTTTAAATTATAACCATTCCAGTTAACAGAATAAGAGTTATGGTTAAGAATAAATACCAAGTTATTTCTTATGAAATATTCAATTCCATCAGGTGTTAATTGTCCTTTAATATTATGCATCGCTAGGTTTGTTGTAGCTAAGTCTAACCAAAATTCAATATTGTCAATTGCCGTGGCGATATGAATTAATTTCCCTGCTCCTAAATTAGTTTCAGCAACTGCACCATAATTGGCAAATTCATCTTGATAATAGTGAGTTATTTGAGTTCTATCTGAAATAGGCTCTAACATATCTCGCCAAACTCCTGCACTATATTGTTGCTGGTTTTTACGATTGATAATAGTTACTTTAGAATTACCTAATGATTCAATATAATAAGCTTTTAATCCTGCTAAATTTAGCCATGGATTAGCTTGATTAAAATAAACTGTATTATCCTTGTCTTTTATTCCAGCACGAAATGAGCTAATTACAGTTCCACCTTGTTGAATAAAGTCTTTGAGTTTATTAATTAAAGTTTGTTCAATTAAAAATGGAGCAGGTAATAGAATTATTTTATATTGACTAATGTCATGGCGTACATCTATTACATCGATTGCAACATTATGCCGAATAAATCCTTGATATAAACGGAAGTGTTCTTGTTGAAGGTCTAATTTACTGGCTTGTGGCTGTATTTTCCATGCAAAAATATTATCTGGGTTATATAATAGAGCTACTTGTGCAGTTGGCTGATAATCAATGGCATCTTGGTATTGTCTCATCTCAGCAAAAATTTGGCACATTTCATGATAGCGAGGACCATCTTGGTTGTCTTGATCTAATACACCATAACAAAACTGTTCGGCACCTTTGGTTGCGGTTCGCCATCTAAAATAAATTAAGTTATTGCAACCATGCAACATTGCTTGCCAAGACCATAATCGAGCCTGACCTGGACGAGGTAAATATCCCATAATGGTGTGTGCTTGAGCACCAATTAACTGTTCAGTAATCCAAAATTTTTTTTGTGGTAAAAATCCTCGGGTTTGGTCTAGTTTTAATGCAATTTTACCATATTCAACAGGTTGTTCTAATCCCCCCCAAACAGGGTAATTATTTAATGCTACTACATCTAAATATTCTGAAATATCAGTAAAATTTTGCGCTTTATTGTAATAATCACCAGGGTAATTATGTGTGATTTGTTGATATGATGGTATAATTTGTCGAAGAATTTGAGCTTGTTCTTGTACAAATTGGCTAATTGTATTTGCTCTGAAACGATAAAAATATAATAATAAGCTAGGGTTTTTTGCTGGAATAGTTGGACGAGGTAACTCAATTTCATCAAAATCATTGTAAGTTTGTGACCAAAACACGGTACCTAAACGTAAATTTAATTCATTGATAGAGCTAAATTGCTGTTGTAAATAGTGCCGAAATTTTTGTTCACAATGATTACAGTAGCACCAGTCACTAGTTTCATGTCCTAATTCATTATCAATTTGCCATGCAATAACTGCGGGATGATTGGCATAAGCCAAAGCCATTTGTTTTGTAATGATTTTAGCTTTTTCTAAATATATAGGAGCGTTAAGACATGCTTGTCTGCGTCCACCAAAATGGCGTTTTATTGAAAACTCATCAATGGATAAGCTATCTGGGTAAGTTTTAGCTAACCATGCTGGAAGTGTAGCAGTAGGCGTTCCTAACATTACTTTAATTTTATATTGTTGAGCTAAATCTAAAACCTGAGCAAAATAACTAAAATTAAATTGTCCTTCTTGTGGCTCCATTAAATGCCAAGCAAATTCTGCAATGCGGATACAATTTATTCCCGAATTAGCTATTCGTTGTAAGTCAAGTTGAATAAATTCACTATCCCACTGTTCTGGATAATAATCAACACCTAAATACATATTAATTTTCCTTGAAGTAAATTTTAATTATGGTTATTATTTAATTTTGGTAACATTAAAATAATGGCTAAAAATACAATCGCACTACCAATAGGGTATAAATATTTAGCACCACCATGATCCATGACATAACCCATAATTATCATCATCATAAATTGAGATAATGAAATGAACATATTTAACCAGCCCTGAAACTCACCTAAGCGTTCGCGAGGTGAAATTTCTGGTAATAAAGTATAAATAGCAATTTGTGTAGCTAGAAAAGTAATACCACATGCACCCATAAATATATATAAAGCTAAATGTGAAGATTGAATAAAATTGCCACTAATAAACACAATAAAGAAACTACTAATTGCTAATAAATATACTTTATGGCGATTAAATTTATCATTAACATGACTGGCAAAGATACCGTAAACAATACTACTAGCCGCATAAATAGTCATTGCATAGCTAATACTTTCTTTGTTGAAATGTAAATAATTGACAAAATATGGGGTTAATAATGGTACTAGGCAACTATACCCAGCAAAAAAGCAAAAAGTTGCCAAAAATAGTTGTACAACACGTGGGTAATGAATAAAATGAAAACCTAATTTATATTTTTCAACTGTACGAATATTTTCTGGACGTTCTTTAATTATATTGGGTAAAACTAAAAAAGTTGGAATAATTAGAAACAAAGCAATAATTATACAAGTCATAAAGCTCCCAAATTTTAAATAAATTAGTGAACTGACAAATGAAATTGCTGTGGCACCAATTTGTGCGGTAGTTCGTGCTAAGCTATTGGCATAACCAATTTGATCATTATCTACTACTTCCATAATCATGGTGTAGTATGGTCCTTGATAAAAATTTACCGCCGAATAGGTAATAAATGCGATAATAAATAGACTCCAGTAGTTTGGCACTAGAGACCATAAAATCATCGTTATTGAGGCAATAATTACGCCTCCTAATATCCATGGTGTACGTTTTCCCCATTTTTGAGAAAATTTACTTTGATCGCTGAGTATTCCTGAAATTATTTGCATAAAAATTCCAGTAAATGCTCCCATTGACATAATTAGCATTGCCTCAAAATTAGATTTAGTATGTTCATAAATAATCCATGGTGCTACTGTGCCACTTAATGCCCAAAATACTCCAATACCAATATCAGGAACCGCAATTAATAAAGGGTTCCATCTCCGTGTATTATAACGCATAATTTAAATCCCTAAGAAATTATTGAATCATATGATATCAATAATTGTAGCAGAAAATAATAAATAGTATTATTGATTATATTGTGCATAGCAGTATAAATAGGATATTGTATGAACTTATTTGTATCCGTTAAAGACCAGTGCTCCCAAATCCACCACTACCACGCTCTGAATCTTGTTGATTAAATTCCGTGACTAAACTAAATTCAGCTTGAACTACTGGGACGATAACTAATTGAGCAATTCGTTCGAAAGGGTTAAGTATAAATACATTATTAGAACGATTCCAAATTGAGATAAATAATTGTCCTTGATAATCAGAGTCAATTAAGCCAACTAAATTACCTAATACAATACCATGTTTATGACCTAACCCAGAGCGCGGTAAAATCATGCCACACAGATTGGGATTTTGTATATGAATAGCAATTCCAGTAGGAATTAATTCGGTTTGATTGGGTTGAATAGTTATTGCTTCGTTAATACAGGCATGTAAATCTAATCCAGCTGATCCTTTAGTTGCATATTGTGGTAAATATGCTTGAATTTGTTGATCTAGAATTTTGATTGCGATATTATGTTTCATCTAAACTACCAGTTCATAAACTTCGCCATTGATGGCAAAGATAAGAACTGCCTTTCATGAAATAATGGTTGTTTTGGTGGATAACTAGCACTTGTTTATTATACTTTAGTTGTAATATTTTTAAGCTGAACTATATTTAGTGGAACTATTTGCTATATAGTTAGAATAAAAGTCCAAATTTAATTCCAAATGCATTAATAGTCTGATTGTTATTAATTACATTAGCTGAATTGACATTAATTTCAGGGTATTCAACACTAGGTGGATTGGCTGAGCCTGAAAATTGGCGGGTAAAACTATAATAACCAATCATAGTAAAGCGTGAATTGATATTATATTGTAATGAAGGAGTTAAGTTAAAATTATAATTATGATAGTCGATATGCCCTAAGGTGTTTGGTGTGTTGGGTAATACGGCTTTGTGAACTGAATAGGCCAAACTAGTATCTAATCCACCTTTTAATACTTGAGGAATAAATATATATTCAGTATTTAAACCAATCATCGGTGAATAACTAGGATTTTCAAAAATAAATTGTTGTGAGCTGTCTTGATTATAAGCAACTAACAAATTGGTATAATTAAATCCTAAATAGGGAATTAAGTTAATATTATCCCATGCAAAAGAGTAACCACCTTTTAATTCTAACATACTTCCTGATTTATTCTGATACATATTAGATAAACCTTGATTATTATTACCTAATTCATAACTAAGTAGAGCAGCAGCATTGGCATTTAACCAGATATTATTATTTAATAAAGTGACTACACTTAAACCTATAGTGGAGTAACGTGCAGTATTTTCGATAGTTGCGTAATCATAGTTTATTGTAACATTATTATCAAATTTTTGAAATTGGTTTGCTTCAGTCGTTAGAGGTGCTGACTCATTGGCATAACAATAACCTAGTGGTAATAGAGTTAGACTAATAAATAATTTACTTAATTGTAATTTGCGCATAAATTTTCCTAAAAAATGGATTATTAATTAATTTTGTTGTTTAAGGCTAACTAGTTTTTTAGCTAAATAACTACCAATAAGTCCTTGGCATAAGATAATTAAACCTAAAAACAACATATGATGATTGAAATTATGAGTTAATAATGAAATTATTCCACTACCTAATGAAGCACCAATCATTTGGATACAGGCATAAACTGCTGATGCTGTACCTGCATTATTAGCAAATAAGCTTAGTCCTCCAGCACTAGCATTTGGGTAAATAAAGCCACAACCTAAGGTAATTATTACTAGTGGAATTAATACCGTATAAATATTAATAAAATTAAAGACCCCAGCAGTAAAAAATAATAAACCACCAGTAGCTAAGAATAAAGTTCCTCTTTTGAGTAGTTTATCAATTCCTTTTCGGTGAATTAAGAGTCCATTAAGATAACTAGAGCCAATCAATGTTAATGCAATTAACACATTACTATAACCAAATTGTTCTGGAGTTAATTTTACCACAATTTGTAATAAATATGAAGAAACTGTTAAATAACTAAACACTGAACATACAGCAAATGCTGAGGTTAAATTATAGCAAAAAAATCTTTTATTGCGGATAATTTCGAGGTAATCATAAAATACGCTAGTAAATGGAGAAGTCAACGGATTATTATTAGTTTCTTGGTAGTTTTTATAACTATAAATAAGAAATCCTAAAATATAGACAAATAAAAATACAAAACTCCATCGCCAATTTAAATATTCCTCAATGTAACCACCTAAGATTGGGGCAATTGATGAAGCTAATGGCATAATTACGCCTAGAATAGCACCAAATTTAGCCATTTGATTTTTATCTGGGCAAATATCGCGCACCACGGTACGCATAATTGCACCAGTGCCACCTAATGAAATACCTTGGAGTAATCGAGCAAAAAAGAGGACAAATAAATTAGTTGCAGTTAACGCAATCAGGCTACCAATTGCAGATAGTACTAAAGTAATAATAATGATTGGTCTTCGACCTTTGCGATCCGACAATGGACCAAAAAAAAGCGCTCCGAAGCTAAAACCAACACTATAGAAGAAAATAGTATATTGTATTGTAGCTATATTGGTATTAAAATAATGCGCCATTGCAGGTAACGAAGGCAAATAAATATCAGTGGACATTTGCGGCAACGCCCACAGAAAAATAATTAATAAACGTAAAGATAATTTTATTGGCATATTTTATTCTTAATAATAAATAGCATATTAATCGAACTATTCATTTGCAAGTGAAATTTATAGCGATTAATAATTAGAGTTAAAGATAGCTAATTAACTGATTGGTAATTAGTTGGCTTTGGTGGCTTAATTCTCGGTCAGTTAATTCGGAGTCGGCTAAAACCAAAGGCGGTAAATAGTTCATTTTGCAATATGATGCAGTCATAGCTAAAGGTTTTAATAATTGTTGCATATCATATTCAGGGACTTGATTATAGCGTTCATGACTACCACCAGTGGTAGTAATTACCAATAGTGCTTTATTAGCTAATCTATATCCTTCAGGACCATACGCAAAATTATAGCTAAATACTTCATCAATCCATTTTTTTAGTAATGAAGGCATAGAAAACCAGTAAAATGGAAATTGTAACGCAATTATTTCATGGTCTAATAAGAGCTGTTGTTGCTCAAGAATATTTAATTTTTCATCTGGATATTTTTGATATAAATTATTGATTGTAATATTGGGTTGAGTTTGGATTGCTTCTAAAATGCTTTGGTTCATGCGTGAATTAGCATAATTAGGGTGCGCATAAGTGATTAATATTGTTGACATAATAAAAATTCTTTCTTATTGAGTGTAATTATTTTTTAATGAAATATTATGTTTAATGATTGGAATTGTAATGGTTTTTTTATAAGTTAGGGCATAGTTGCTAAGTTGATTAATAAATTGAATTAACTGCCCTAAGTTTCTGGTATAATGGCTCAATAAATAGTTTAATTCTGCATTACCAATAGTTATACCTTCGCGCTTAGTATAAATTAATAAAGCATTTAATAACTCTTCTTGATTAAAGCTACGTAAACCAAAAACTAATCCTGAATAAATTCGAGTTTTCAAGTCAATGCGTAGAGGATTAGGCGCATTTAAATTCATTAACGAACTAGTTAATAAATAATTATTCATTCCATGTAAAATTATTTGATTAAATAGATTAAATAATTCAATTTGAAGTAAATTATCAAGCATTTCAATATTATCAATTGCAATAAAACGATGTTGATCTAAGTTAGCATTTATATATTGTAAAGTGTCTAGATTTAGCGAATTAGCATCTAAATAAATGCTTGACTGACCTCGGTGAGCAGCCAAATTGACCCATGCTTTTAATAAATGTGTTTTGCCAGTTAAATGATTACCATAGATATGAGTAAATTGACTGCTGAAATCTTGTAAATTAGCCAAAGTAATTTCATTACCTGAGGCAATAAAGGAATTAAAATCACAAGCTTGATCAAATAAATCAAGTAGTTGTTGAATAGTATTCATTAACTTTTATCTTTATAATAGCTAGTATTAATATAATAATCTTTGGCATGGCGTAGTAGCACGACTGCAATAGTTGATAAAG
>JBDLTW010000010.1:0-4445 GCA_039805605.1 Pseudomonadota bacterium | reverse complement strand
ATAACTCCTATATCACAACGATAATAACAACCTGCGAATTCAATTTGCTTTAATTGTTGATACGCTAACTGCCGAGCTTGTGATAAATCATCGCCTATAGCTACAATGTTTAATACTCTAGGGTATTTAGCACGTTTAGCAAAGAAATTACTAAAAGTAGCATCTTGTGAACGCAGTGTTTGTTGTAAAGCTACTGAACTAACATCATTCAACCAGCTAAATTGTTCTTGATTTTTAAGTTCAGTTAAATGAGCAGAAGACTTGGTGTAGTTAATTTTATTCCTATTTAGAGAGTATTCTTTATTACGCCAATCAAGTAGATTGTTCGAGATCACACGAACACATCCAAATATTTGAGCTAAGAGCTGTTTTTGTTCCGCTGTAGGATATATTCTGTATTTATAGGCTTTGTTTTTCATGATGGAGTTATTATACTATAGTTGATTTACAAAATTCAAGCGGGTTTATTAAATGGTCTTACTCGCAACAAGCTTCGCTAGTTTGGTGTTTTTTGTTGCTCAATATATTGACGAATAATACCGATTGGAGCACTACCACACGAAGTTGCAAAATATCTAAGAGACCAAAAAGATTTTTGTTAAAATAGCTCTTGGTGATATTGAAAAATAGTTTTTTAATAATATGCTAGATAATCCTTTGATACTATTGATCATTTTTGATAATTGACCTTGTAGCGGATAATTGATTAATAAGTAGACATGTTCAACTTCACCATCAAATTCAACTAATTGAAGAGAAAAAGGCATTTAAACAAAACATCGTTGTACTGTTGAAGAATGCCATCATGGTTATTTTATAGTGGGTTAACTATATTGTAAAATTAATTTATTAGTAATTAATGCTCCTTCCAATATTTTTATACTTCTCAATATGCACAGAAACTTTTTGAAAAACTTTTTGTTTTTTAGTTTTATACTGTGGATCCACTTTACTCATTTTAGGTAAAATTTTAGATAATTCCGTTCCATGTTCACTAGCATATTGGCGTTTTAATGAAATTTCTATGTAACGTTTGGTCTCATCTCTGTTTAGATCTTCTACACTAATTAGATGTTCAAACTCATCTTGCTGTTCTTGTTGAGCAAATGTGTAAAATGCTTCGAGAATATTTTCTTGACTAATAATATCATCTAGATTAGTTTGATTAATAAATTTAACTATTAAGTCTTCTTGGTGAGGATTATCAAGACTTGAACGAATAATTAACCTAATATCTTCTATTAACAAAGCTTTATCTTTAATGTCCTTATTTTTTTCAAAAAGTAGCTCTAAAATATAATCTAAATTTATTTTTTGCGATTTTAATAATTCAACTTCAAAGGTTACATCGTCCCAATCTAAAGTTGATTTACTCTCGTTTTGTGCTGCTTTTTCTCGTTGTAACCATTCACGAATATCATTGTAGGTTGAGCGATAATTTTGAATACAACGATCATTTGGTAAGCAAATCTTACTCATGGTATTAAAATCTTCATCAGACACATAATATTGATTTTTAAATTTTTCTACAGCATTATTATTCGTTCTATCTATATGTTGTAAGGCTTTTAAAGCAACAAACTCATCATAGTTTTGTAAAATATTTTCAGCACGTAAATATTCACCAAACAATTTAGTAAATTCTTTTTTATCTTTTTCAGTTATAATTTCATCATGGTTAGGGAATTTTTCTTGTAATTCAGCAACTATATTAAGATAACCTCGTCTAACCTCATTAGTCAGAATATTGGTAAATCCTTCCATATGTTCCTGATAACTTTTTTCCAAGATGATATTACGTGTATTACTCTCTCCAAATAGCCTAATAGCATCAATTGTAGCACTTTCTAAATTTCTAAAAGTTACAATATTACCAAAGCTTTTGGTTGCATCATAAATTCTATTGGTACGAGAATAGGCTTGAATTAAACCATGGTAGCGTAAATTTTTATCCACAAATAAAGTATTAAGTGTTTTAGCATCAAAACCAGTTAAAAACATACCCACAACAATAATTAAATCAATTTCTCGCTTTTTTACTCGTTCTGATACATTACTATAGTAATTTTGAAATTTTTCAGCATCAGTGGAATAATTGGTTTTAAACATATTATTGTAATCACTAATTGCAACATCTAAAAACTCTTTAGCACTCATATCAATAGCTGCCACATCTAAATCTAAACTTTCATCAGCGATATCACAAATTGACGCTTGTTCTTCATTCGAGGCATAAGAAAATATAGTGGCAATTTTTAATGGATTAGCTACACCTGTTTGTAACTTTTTAAATGCTTCATAATATAGTTTAGCGGCATCAACACTGCTAACCGCAAACATTGCATTAAAACCCTTATTATTGCCATGAAGTCTATGAGTTTTTTGTTTAAAATTAGCTAAAATATATTGCGCAATCTCTTTTATGCGTTCAGGATTTAATAACGCTTGTTTAGTCTCTGCAGAACTTAATTTTTTCTCATCTTGTTCTATTTCAAAAGATTTAAACTTAGGTCGCACATCATGATAATCAACTTTAAACTTTAATACTTTTTCATCACGGATTGCATCAGTAATTACATACGAATGTAATTCCTTACCAAATACACTCTCGGTAGTTTTATCATCTAAAGCATTGTCTGAAAATATAGGCGTTCCAGTAAAACCAAATTGGTAATATTTTTTAAATCTTCTAGTGATATTTTTTTGTGCTTCATTAAACTGAGAGCGGTGAGCCTCATCAAAGATTAATACCACCTGTTTATCATAAATCGATAAACTATTTTCACGTGCAACTAATCGATTTAATTTTTGAATGGTCGTAACAACTATTTTCTTATCATTACTAGATTCTAAATTATGCAATAAACCATTAGTATTAATTGATCCATTAACGCTATCAGGTGAAAATTTCCGATATTCTTTCATGGTTTGCATATCTAAATCTTTACGATCAACAACAAATAATACTTTATCAATAAATGGTAAACTAGTTGCCAATTGTGCAACTTTAAAACTGGTTAAAGTTTTACCAGAACCAGTGGTATGCCAAATATAGCCACCGCTTTCTACTTTACTCCAATTTTTATTCTCATATGAACTATTTATTTTCCATAAAATACGTTCAGTAGCTGCAATTTGATATGGTCTCATTATTAACAGTGTATTTTCAACATCAAATACAGAATAATTAAACAATATTTTTAATAAAGTATTTTTCTGGAAAAATGTTGCGGTAAAGTCTTTTAAATCATTGATTAAACTATTATCAGATTTAGCCCAATTCATAGTAAAATCATAACTATTTTTATCTCGCTTGGTCGTATTTGCAAAGTATTTGGTATCAGTTCCATTAGAAATTACAAAAATTTGCAAATATTTGAATAATGAATTATCACTATTAAAGCTCTCTTTACTATAGCGATGAATTTGGTTAAACGCTTCACGAATTGAAACCCCACGTTTTTTTAATTCAATATGTACTAAAGGTAAACCATTAATTAAAATAGTTACATCATAACGATTAGCATGAGTTCCAGATTGTTCGAATTGGTTTATTACTTGTACTTTATTATTAGCCAAATGTTGTTTATCAATCAGATGAATATTTTTAATATGTCCATCATCAAATACAAAATCATGAATATAATTATCATGAAGTTTACGCGTTTTATCAACAATATTATCACTTGGATTATCTAAATAGTTTTCAACAAAACGTTGCCATTCTGCATCAGAAAAGCTAACTTTATTTAGATTTTGTAATTGTGTGCGCACATTATTAAGCAACAACTCACGGCTAGTTAAATCATTACGCCGTTCATAGCCCTGATTAACTAAATCCATCAGCAATTCACGCTCTAAATCAGCCTCGCTTTGATAGTAGGTAGCTTGTTCTAGTTTAGTATATTTATCTAAAACAATAAACTTATTTAATTGTGCAATAGTATTTAAGTTAGTCATTTTTTAATTCTTTATAGATTGTTATTAATATTTTCAACATACTCAGCCATAGTTATGTTTTGACTTTAATCATAGCTCTTTAAATTGTTTCAAAATATGAAAAAGATATTCTAAATTAAAAAACATATGTGATCATACATCACCACCAAATTTTTTAATTCTTAGCTTCTCTACCAAAATTGTATTGGCTAAATTTAGGGATTTAATTTAACTATATTTATCTGTTCACTAACTAAGTCCACAACATTACGATTAATTGGATCAAAGCTCATACCAATAGCATAAATTGGTTTATTATGATTAAGATATTTCTGGGCATAGTTTTTAGCTTTAATTTGCGCTAATGCCGAAGTCGCATCGCCATTAGTGGATAATTTAAATTCTATCAATAATATTTTATCTGGCATAGTGATACTTAAATCAATCCGTCCATAATTAGTTGCATCTTCGGCGGTTAAATCATAGCCTAATGCGGTAAAATAACT
>JBDLTW010000009.1:0-3341 GCA_039805605.1 Pseudomonadota bacterium | reverse complement strand
ATTACTTCAAGTAAATAAGCTTCTGGATAGGTTAACATCTCATTAATTGCGCTTTCTAACTCATCTGGATTATTAACCTTCCGTGATTTTATGCCATAAGCCCCTGCTAATGCAACAAAATCTGGATTATGCATGTCAACAAATGAATAACGTTCCTCATAAAACATCTCTTGCCATTGACGTACCATACCTAAATAATTATTATTTAATAATAAAATTTTTACCGCCAATTTCTCTTGTTTTATTACTGCTAATTCTTGAATATTCATTTGAATGCCACCATCACCAACCACGCAGACTACTTGACGTTGTGGATTAGCAATTTTTGCACCAATAGCCGCAGGTAAGGCAAATCCCATGGTGCCTAATCCACCTGAAGTAATATGCGATTTAGCTTGTTTGAATTTATAATAACGCATAGTCGCCATTTGGTTTTGTCCTACATCTGAGACAATAATTGCTCTACCATCGGTTTGACGAGACACCGAGTCAATTGCTTGAGACATGCGAATTATTCCTGTTTGCTTAGTTAATTCAGGAACAATAATTTTATTATATTCTTCAGCATATAGTTCACGGAATTTAGTATTCCAGTCTGTATGTTGATTAGGTTGTACATAACGCCATAAATGAGTTAATGCATATTTGGCATCGGTATGTAAATGATGGTAAGCTTTTACATTTTTATTAATTTCAGCATGATCGATGTCAATATGAATAATTTTAGCTTGTTTGGCATATTTACTTAAATTACCTGTAACACGGTCATCAAAGCGCATCCCAATTGCAATAATTACATCAGCTTGATTAGTTAAGATATTAGGTGCATAATTACCATGCATACCTAAAATACCAGCAAATAACTCATGATCGCTGGGGAAATTATGTAGTCCATGTAAGGTACAGGCAACTGGAATAGTTGCTTTTTCGGCTAAACTAAGCAATTCCATTTCGGCATTTGCTAAACCTACTCCATTACCAGCTAAAATTAATGGACGTTTCGCCATATTGATTAAATCAGCAATTTGAATTAGTTGGGTATCCGTACATTCATAAGATTGTTTACGTCGTGGTTGATAACTTTGATAGCTATATTCCATCATTTCCATTTGTGCATCTTTAGTTATGTCAATCAATACAGGTCCTGGACGACCATCTTGGGCATAATAAAAAGCTTTGGCAATTACATGAGGAATTTCAGCTGCTTTGGTTACTTGATAATTCCATTTCGTAATCGGAATAGTAATTCCGACTATGTCAGCTTCTTGAAAAGCATCACTACCAATTAAACTACTAGCAACTTGCCCTGTAATACATACCAATGGTACTGAGTCTAATAGTGCATCAGTTATTCCTGTAACTAAATTAGTAGCACCAGGTCCTGAGGTAGCAAAACATACGCCAACTTTACCACTAGATTTAGCATAACCTTCAGCGGCAATAACACCACCTTGTTCATGCCGTACCAATACATGATGAACACGATGTTTTTGCTCAAATAAAGCATCATAGGTTGGTAGTATAGTTCCGCCAGGATAACCAAAAATAGTATCAACACCTTCTTGAATTAACGTTTCAATAATAGCTTGAGCGCCAGTCATTTTCATAGTTAAACACCTTGTGAAATATGATAATATTCTTCAATATAAGCATGATTTACTGCATTAATTAATGCTTTTAATGCAGAAATTTCTATATCTTGATCCTCTGCGCTACCTAAGTAACGTTTTTGTTTTATTTCAATTATAATTTGCGAATGGCATAAAGCATCAATACTTTGACCATTAGAGTGAGAATTATAATCAATAACCATAATTGGATCGGCTAAATATTGATTAATAGTTTGAGTAAGAGCACTTAATGCTGAGCCTCTCCCATGATATTCAATATTTATATTATGTTTAGTAAAAAATTCACCTTGTAATGAGACTATAGTAGTTTCATCTAAATTTTTTGCATAACCGATATGTGATGATTTAATTGGTGAACGATAATATTTGTAGGCATTAAGTACCTCAATATCAGTTACCCCTTTACGTCGATCGGCATAAAAATCTTTGATCGCTTGAGTAATTATAACTTTTTCTTGATCTTCACAACAATAATTTGCTTTATGGATAATTTGTTGTGCATGATTACTGCCACTCAATGGACCAAAAACAAAATTAATCTCACTACCAATATCTTTGGGATCAAATGGCTGATAAGCTAGTGGGTTATGTAAAATAGCGTTAATATGACCACCTGAAGTATGAGAAGTGGCGTTAATTCCCACAATTGGTGAATGTGGTTGACGTGGTAACATACGTTGCGCAATAAAATCAGAGGCTTGTTTTAAATGTTTAACATTAATATTAGTATAATATTGTTCTTGCAAGTGCTCTGCTTGACCAAACTGCCTTATCATCATAATGCATTGCTCTAAAGCAACATTACCCGCACGTTCACCAACTCCATTAATACAACCTTCAATTTGTCGTGCAATACCACTAAATACACCATTTAAACTATTATCTAGTGCTGTGCCAAAATCATTATGGCAATGTACTGACCAAATAATATCTTTATCAGGAAACTCTTCATCCATTAGTGCTTTATGTTTAGCCATTTGATTAATAAAATAATCTTCACCTTGATAACGAGATGCTCCACCAATAGTATCAGGACAATTAATAATAGTTGCTCCTGCCATTATCGCACTGCGAATTAGCTTAGTTACGAAATCAAAATTATGTCGTTGCCGTGAATAACCTTCAGGACTAAATTCAACTTCAAAGCCTTGAGCAACTATTTTACCAATTAAGTAGCCAACAGTGCTAATTATTTTATCATGATCATTGGCTAAGCTACCCAATGAAGCTTGCATTAAGTCAGGATCAACAGGAACATAGGTGTGAATACGTGCTTTAGCAATAGTTAGACTAGCAGCTAATGCTTGCATAGTTTTGTCAACTTGTTCTTCACGAAGCTGACACAAAGCTGAAATAGTCATTGCCGAATTGATTGCCGTCATATTCTGAGAAATGCGTTCTACGATTGCAAAATCAGTGGCACTAGCTGCTGGAAAACCTGCTTCTAATACATCAATGCGTAATTTATGGGCTAATTCGGCATAAGCCAAATTATCTTCAAAAGACATACCTGCACCAGGTGATTGTTGTCCATCGCGTAATGTGGTATCAAGAATATAAATTTGTTTGCCCTGCATTGTTGCTTAACCTTTATATTGTTGGATAAAATTAATAATTTGATCGGTAAATTCACTAGTTCCGACAACTTTTTCATTTTTAGAGTTAGTTGCAATATCACTAGTACGATAACCAGCTACAATAATAGCTTGA
>JBDLTW010000008.1:0-7058 GCA_039805605.1 Pseudomonadota bacterium | reverse complement strand
ACAACGTTTAAATTTTTGCTCGTGAAAAATGAAGTACACCGAAGGTTGCTGAATAGCTAAGAATAAACCCAATTGATTAATTAATTGCGTATTGCCAAAATATAACTCAGTTAACTCTTGCCATCCCCATAGATTTTTATCAGCAGATAACTCCCAGAGTAACTCTAAATCACATTCAGCTTGAACTTGAACTAATTGATCGGTAAATAAACTTGGATTATCTTTAAAGATAAGAATAACATTTTCTTGTTTTATTTTCTTTTCTTGTTTACCCGATAAATCACGAACTAATAAATATTTTTGATCCCCATGAAGGGCTAACATAAAGTGATAACTTGCATTATCATAAATTAAAGCATAACTCATTATAATTTACTTACTAAAATAATAATTAATAAAACAATAATAGCTAATAATAGCCAATTGATGCGTCGATAATCACGTGATAACTGTACATAACTTTGATTAAGGTTATTCGCTTCTTGTAATTTATGCAAAGTTAAACTAAAATTACGTGGTAAACTTGGTAATATGTATGACCAATGTGGTAACTCTTGTTGAATATTGTGCCAAAGACCTTGAATTCCCATCTGTTGCTTTAACCATTTATGTAAAATTGGTTTAGCTGTTTTCCATAAATCAAGCTCTGGATTAAGTACTCGACCCAAACCTTCAACATTAACAATTGTTTTTTGTAATAAAATTAATTGTGGTTGAACAACAATTCCAAAACGTCTTGAGACTTGAAATAATTTAATTAATACTTGGGCAAAAGAAATTTGGGCTAATGGCTTATTAAAAATTGGCTCACAAACTGCACGAATAGCATTTTCAAATTGTTCAATTGGCGTATCTTTCGGAGCCCAGCCAGATTCAACATGAGTTAAGGCAACTTTTTTATAATCACGGTTGAAAAAGGCTAAAATATTAATAGCTAAATAACGTTTATCCTCATCAGATAAACAACCAACTATCCCAAAATCTAAGGCAATATAACGCCCATCTGCCGAGCATAAAATATTACCAGGGTGCATATCTGCATGAAAAAAACCAAAATGAAAGACCTGAGTATAAAAAATTTCTACACCATAATGAGATAATTTAACCAGATCAATATTATTTTGTTTTAGTTGCTCAATATCTGAAATTGGCATACCGTTCATCCATTGCATAACTAAGACTTCTTTGCTTGAGTAATCATAGTAAATTTTGGGGATCAAAATACGTTGATCATTTTGATGCAATCTAGCTAGTTCAGTACTATTAGCCGCTTCTTGAGCAAAATCTAACTCTTCATAAATTGTCGTTTCAAATTCTTGAATGACCTCTTGCGGACGTAAACGCTTACCATCACTAAATAATTTTTCAACTAATTTTGCCACTAAACGCAATAATAAAATATCTTTACGAATTATTTTAGCAATATTTGGACGTAACACTTTTACCGCTACTTCTTGGTTATTTTCGATTAAACGTGCATAATGAACTTGAGCAATTGAAGCTGAAGCAACAGGGTCATCACTAAATTGAGAAAAAATCTGCCCAATTGGTTGAGCTAATGAAGTCTCAATAATTTGTCGCGATTGCTCAGAACTAAAAGGAAGAACTTGGCTTTGTAACTTAGCTAATTCATGCAAAAATTGGCTAGGAATTAAATCAGGGCGTGTTGAAAGTAATTGACCAAATTTAACGAAAACTGGACCTAATTGCTCAAATGCTAATTTTAAACGAATTGGTAATGAATAGTTTGGATATTTTTGAGGAATAAACCATAATAAAATTTCTAACAGTTTACCCCAATAGGTAGTTTTATCATTAATAGCTAAAATTTGCAATAAACCATAACGTTTACAGGTAAATAAAATCCGAAATAAGCGAAATAATCTCATTGTTTAGTTAATCTTTCTACACGTTTACGTAATAACTGATAATCCTGCTTTAATTCATCAACCTGATAATAAAACTTCTCCAAACTAAACTTATCAGTAATTAAATTAGTTTCAAATTGTAAATATTGACTAGTTGAATAACTAGCATTATTAAATACCAAGCGCAAATAAGTAATTAGATTTACTACTAATTGCTCTAATTGATTAATTACTACCCCAAGTAATGGATTTTGTGTTTGATAAAGAATATTTTTAGGGTCTAATTTAGCTACCAGTTGTAAAAAAGATTGTGCGATGGAATAATCGCCTTGAATATCTAATTGTTGCAAGGCCTTAATCTGATTATCTTGTACTAAATGATTAATTGCACTAGCTGTAATAGTTATTGAACAATCAGCAGGAGAGTTTTCTGCAACTAGGCTACCATCATGACTAACAATAAATGCCAAACTAACTAAAGATAAATTTAATTGAATAATACTTGGTGCTAATTGAGCCAATTGTTGCTTAATATTAGGATTAGCTTCAATTAATTGATTAAACAATTGTAAGGCAACTTTATTAATTAGCACCTTTATACCCTTTATGTAATGCAGTAATTCCTAAACTAAGATTGTGATATTTTACTTGGTTAAAACCAACTTGTAGCATAATTTGTTTTAAACTGTCTTGGTCTGGGTGCATACGAATTGATTCGGCTAAATATTGATAACTCTCAGCATCATTAGCAATTAATTTACCCATTCTAGGTAATAGTTTAAATGAATACCAATCATATAGTCCTGACAAAGGAGCATAAATTTTAGAAAACTCTAATACCATCACCACACCACCTGGTTTTAATACTCGGTGCATTTCAGCTAGAGCTTTATCCTTATGCGTCATATTACGTAAACCAAATGAGACACAAACTGCATTAAAATAATTATCAGGAAAAGGTAAATTTTCAGCATCACATAAACATTGTGGTGTTAAAATTCCTTGATTAAGTAAGCGATCACGACCAACTTTAAGCATTGACGAATTAATATCGGTATGCCAAACTTCACCATCTTCACCAACAATTTTTTTAAACCCTAAACTCATATCACCTGTACCACCAGCAATATCTAAAACTTTATCTCCAGATTTTAATTCTGCGGTATAAAAAGTAAATTTTTTCCATAAACGATGTAAACCCATAGACATTACATCGTTCATAATATCATAATTGTGTGCTACTGAATGAAACACCTCAGCAACTAAATTAGCCTTTTGTTCTTCAGCAACTGTTTTAAAACCAAAATGGGTTTTGTTATGTTCTTCCATAATATTTAATCCTGACGGGTAAGAAGCATGGCATCACCATAGCTAAAAAAACGATATTGTTGAGCAATCGCATGTTGGTAAACATTTTCAATTAATTGCTTACCACTAAATGCTGAAACTAGCATTAATAAAGTAGATTTAGGTAGGTGAAAATTAGTAATTAATTTGTCGACTAATTGGAATTTAAATCCTGGAGTAATAAAAATATCAGTTTCACCACTTTGCGCATATAATCCACGTAAAGCAACAGTTTCCAAAGTGCGTAAACTCGTAGTACCAACTGCAATAATTTTACCACCATTTGCTTTAGTTTGCTTAATTAAATCAATGGTTTCTTGATTAATTTGGAATACTTCACTATGCATTTTATGTTCACTAATTTTTTCACAACTAACAGGCTTAAATGTTCCTGAACCAACATGCAAAGTTACCTCAGCAATTTTCACACCTTTTGCTTCTAATTGAGCTAGAATTTGAGGAGTAAAATGTAGCCCAGCAGTTGGTGCAGCTACTGAACCATTATGCATAGCATATACAGTTTGGTAGCGAGATTCATCATTTAATTCAGCCTCACGATGCATATAAGGTGGTAATGGTAAACTACCATAATGCTCTAAGTAACTATATAAATCAATAGCACTACAAGTTTGTAACGCAAACAAACCACCATCAATAAACTCACTAACTACTACCTGTAAATTATTGGGTAGAATAATTTGCATACCTAATTTAATGGATTTACTTGTGCGAATATGAGCTATAAAATGTTGTTGATCAATAATGCGCTCAAGCATTACTTCTACCTTACCACCTGTAGGCTTGTGACCAAACAAACGGGCTTTAATTACTCGAGTATTATTACGAATTAATAAATCGCCAGATTGACAATAATCAACTAAATTATCAAAATGCTTATCCATTAAGTCATTGTTAGCTTCAACCACCAATAAACGACTACTACTACGTTCAACTAGCGGTATAGTTGCAATTAATTGTTCGGGTAAATTATAATCAAAATCACTAAGAGTTAAATCAGAGTTAAGAGAATATGACGAAGACATTTAAATAAATCTTTCTAAATTAATAACTAACGAGCATGGATATTACTAAAAATCCAACGTACTGCCATAAAAACTGTAAATAAAGTAAATATGATGAATGACAACCAGCATAATCCGATTGAGGGTAAATCTAAACTAGTAATTTGTAAACCCTTAATAAATAAATCATTAATATTAATTAATAAACCATCCGTATAGCTAATTAAACCGTGCAAGGCTAAACTAGCAATAATTAATGCTAAACTTATTTGCCAAATTGCGTAACAAAACAATGGACGCATAATAAAACTATCACTTGCTCCAATTAACCGCGATACCATTATTTGATCATGATTAATTAGCATTTGTAAACGTATCATATTATAAATAACTAAACTTAGTAAAGCAAAACAAAGCATACAACAACCAATAACTAAGTTACTGGTAAAATTGATCAGAGAGTTTAGTTTATTTGCATAAGCTAAATCAACGCTTACTTTATCTACCATTGGAATTTGATTTAATTGTTGAGACAATTTATTCAGTGTTGCACTTTCAGTAGTTGCGCTATTTAAAATAAACATATCAGGTAAAGGATTATTCTGTTTATCTGAAAAATTACTTACGATTGATTTTAATTGCTGATCTTGCTGTAAACTAGCTAAACCTTCAGCCTTGCTAACAAAATGATAATTTTTTAAGACGTGTCGTGGTAAATTCGCTAAAAAATGTTGCAAACTATCAATATCTGCTTCATTTGCCGAATTATCCAAATAAACCATAAGCTGTGGATAATTTATCATTTTATTTTGCCAATTATGTAAATTATTGCTAATCGTTACACTTGCCAAGCAAATACCAACAATCAAACTAAGAATTAAAATATTAATCAAATGTTCTAATGGTTGCTTAATTATATTACCCCATGATTGTTTAAAACTATATAATACTGCAGAAAATTTACTCATTATAATTTCAACTCACTAACTGCACTGAGTGCAAGTTTAAGAGTTTCCTTTCATAAAAATAAACAATAATTTTTTAGTTTAGCCAATATTTTAATTGTTTTATAGTTTAATTGCGAAATTGCCCATGGTTTAAATAAAAGATTCTGCGACCATAATTACCTAAAATTGAAGTATCATGTGCGGAAATAACAATTGTAGTTCCATCACGATGAAATTTTTTAAATAATTCCATAATTTTTAAAGCATTTTCTCGATCTAAATTAGCTGTTGGCTCATCAGCTAATAGTATTTTAGGTTGATGGACAATTGCCCGAGCAATACATAAGCGTTGTTGTTCACCACCTGATAATTGTTCTGGGTGTGCGTAAATCTTATGCTCCAAGCCGACATCTTGTAATGCTTTATTTACTCGCATAACAATTTCTTTGGTAGAATATTTCCCACAAATATCAAGGGTTAAACGCACATTATCAAAAACATTTCGATCATATAATATTTTGTGATCTTGAAAAACAAAACCAATATGTTGACGAATAAAAGTGCGCTGATTTTGGCTGATACGACCAAGGTCAATATAGTTAACTAAAACTTGCCCCATTGAAGCTAATTCAATTCCTGCAATTAACTTTAAAATAGTTGACTTACCAGCTCCCGAAGGACCAGCTAAAAACACCAATTCACCCATATTAATTTCAAAACTTAAATTATCTAATGCTTGAATATTATCTGGATAAATTTTACTTACTTGACTAAACTGAATAATTTGACTATCAATTGCTATGTTCATAATTCTTTAGCTATTTCCTAATGTGTAAAAAATATATAAAAGCTTCGCTTATAGCATAATTATATCATATCAGAATTATATTGAATTAATCAATTGTAGATATTAAGATGGTTTCATATTTATTGACATTGACATCCTCCCCGCCCTAAAGGGCGAGGATTCCTAGTTCAACGTTCCATATCTAGTTGATTGTATTACTACTTCCCTTAAGTTTTTTGCTTAATCGTTTTTGTAATCTGGCTAATTTCTTCTGGTACTTAATTAATGCCTTTAAAGGTTTTACTTTCTCACCATCTGAAGTAACTAAAAAATCAGTTAAGCCTAAATCAATACCCACTGTTTTATCAACTTATAGGCTTTGTTTTTCATGATGGAGTTATTATAATATAGTTGATTTACAAAATTCAAACTGATTTATTACATAGCCTTACTCGCAACAAGCTACGCTAGTTTAATGCCTTATATTCTCCCCCTTAAGGGGGAGGTTTTACGGCGTCTGGGATAAATAGGTAGAGGCTATATCAGAAATAGCATGACCTTCGTCATATGCCAAGCACAGAGACGAACTCTTTCATCTAGATTTCTTGTTTTACCTACTAATTTCTCAAATTCAGAACGTGTTGTTGGGGATAGTATTTTATTCATAGCAAATATTATAAACCTTTTTAATACCATAAATCTAGTTTTTAATTACGAATAGTATATAAAAGTGGCAGTACTTGCCGTGTTAGCCTGTAGAGCTAGATGGAATGTCAAGCATTCAAAATGATACGCCGAAGCAGGAGCTCAACCGAATTAGCTAAACCAATACTTGAGTTTGGTTTAGCAACGTAGAAATTCTTGCACTTTATGGCAGGGTGGAAGTAAAAAACTATGTTAAAATAGCTACCTATTGGCAAAGCTGAATAAAATTGCTCTACTTTTACGAGAGCATATAATTTTAATTTGGCTTAAATTCATTTTTAAGGACTATTGATGATTTTACATAACTACACAGCTATTGATTTATTTGCTGGGATAGGAGGAATTCGTTTAGGGTTTCAACAAGCATTTCAGCAACAAATCA
>JBDLTW010000007.1:0-18562 GCA_039805605.1 Pseudomonadota bacterium | reverse complement strand
TTAATCCAATTGAAAGTAGTGCTATCATTAATCAATCTACTAATTTTGTAGCTAACTTTGTGAAAAAAGATAACCCTACTCCACCTACTCCTAGCGATAATAAAGTAGTTACAGTTTACTTATTAATCGATAGTCCAGCACAATTAAAGCAATATACAGACGATTTACAACGCGTAAATAAAGTTAATTTTAACCGAGTAATTTTCTCATTTGTAAAACCAACCTTAACTGAATATGTTTCTGGTAGCTTGGCAAATACTGGTATTATGGGATATTTTGACAATGGTGATGGTAATGGAGTAGATGCATTTAACCAATTAAAACAAGCTGTTGCTCTAACTAAAGCTAAACATATTCAACCATTTATTTCTGTTGGTGGGTGGAATTATAGTTGTAATTATGCAGTGTATGGTAGTGGTTGTGGAGATGCTCCAACACCAACTAATGGCATCCATTATGATTGGTTCCCTGATCCAACGGATAGTTCTCAATCAACTACGGCACAAATTGCCTATAATAATGTAATTAAATTAACAAATGACTTAGGAATGCAAGGCATTGATCTTGATGCAGAAGAATTTTGGCATGCTGATAAATATGCTGTACAATGGAATGGTAATCCATGGAGCACCAGCATAGCCGAACAAATTAATAGCAATGGTGGTCCAACTTATGCTAATTTAGTAAAATACGGCACTGGAGTAACAACTAGTTCAGGACCTGCATTAATGCCGAAAACAGTTGATAAGATGGCAGGAATTATGCATTCTTTAGAAGATAATCCTCAAGCTAAAGACCTGATGTTCTCAACGGCAGCGCCTCCTGTTGGTGCTCGTCCAATTACTGGTTTTGTTTATGGCGATAATGGTAGCGATATTTATACTTATGGTGGAGTTTGGTGGCTAGGCAACCTTAAAGGATTATGGTATAATCTAACCGATAAAGATAAAGCGATTGTCGATCGCTTTGATAGTATTGGATTAATGACGTACGATCTATGTGGTGATAATGCAACAACATGTGCACCATATGGTGGTGGTCCATTAGATCTACCAGGTCAAGTTAGTGCATATATGAAAGATTACACTAATTGGTTAAAAGCAACAACACCAACCACAGCACAATTAACTGTAGATAATGTTGGTAAAGTTCAATTTCTACCAGCTAAATATAATATCAAATCTAAAATCCAATTCGGCTTTGAAGTTAATCAACCTGCATATCCCAAAAATCCTAGTGGACAATTACAGTTAACTAATGCTTTAGTTGATACAATTACTACTCAACAAAAAGATAGTGGAGGAGTGATTATTTGGCAGATGTATTCTAAACCAAATGTAGCGGCTAATGGTACAACTACTAAATATACCATTAACCAAAGTTGTAAAACTTTCTTAGCTAATAATAGTAATTATGATTGTAATGCAGATTTTCCATCTACACCACAATAATTAATCACTAATAACATTATTTGAAACTTCTAAGAAATTAGAAGTTTCATCTTTTTCAACGTTTTTAAAACATTGATTAAGAAATTCAATTAATAAATTTACGGCTTTATTTTCTACACGGTTTGGACGAATTAAATAAAAATTTATTGTTCCAAAATCATAATCTGGTAAAATTTTTTCTAATTTACCCTGAGATAGCTCATCAACAAAAATTTCATCCCAACCTATAACTATAGCATGTCCTTGTAATGCAATTTTTTTACTATGTAATAAATTATTACTAAACAAGCGAATATGGTGAAGAGGATATTCTCGCCCAGATATATGCCTAGAATAGAGTGTCTGATTAGCCGTTAAATCTGATTTAATACCACCAATTACTAAATGACGATCTAAAGAATAAATATCTTGTGGCACACCATAGCGTTGTTTATATTCTGGGGAACAATAAGCATTAATTGTAACTTGAAAAATTCGCCGTAATCTTAATGTCTGTTGATCTGGACGATAATTAATAATAGCTAGATCAAAATTATCTCGTAATAAATCAACTTTATTACTTTGATAACAGATCTCTAATTCTAAACCAGGGTTATTTTGCATAAACTCACCAAGATAAGGTGTAATAATATTGTATGGAATAACTACAGGCAATGAAATACGTATTCTACCAGTTAATAGATTTTGATTATTTTTTAAGTTATCAATTAAACCACTCAAAGCTAATTGATGGTTTTTATAACCTTGATATAACTCTAGCCCAGCTCTAGTAATTTCATAGGATCTTGTATTACGAAGCATTAAATTAAAACCTAAGTTACGTTCTAACACTTGTAAACGTCTACTTACTGTAGCTTGTGTAGTTTTTAAATTTTTAGCTGCCTGTACAAAACTTCCTGAATCAACAATAGCAATAAATATATCAATATCATCAAGCATTATCTTATCCTTTAAAAATATTTTGATATAATTCATCTATTTTTGCACTAACTTGCGAATCAGCTACAATAACTCTACCCCATTCACGATTAGTCTCACCATGTATTTTATTGGTTGCATCAATGCCCATTTTACTTCCTAAACCAGAAATAGGAGAAGCAAAATCTAAATAATCAATCGGTGTACGATCGATCATAGTTGTATCTCGTAAAGGATCAACCCGCGTAGTTAAAGCCCAAATAACATCCTTCCAATCACGAATATTAACGTCATCATCCACCACAATAATAAATTTAGTATACATAAATTGACGCAGATAGCTCCAAATACCAAGCATTACACGCTTTGCATGACCAGCATATTGTTTTTTTATTGAAACAACTGCCAAACGATAACTGCATCCTTCAGGTGGTAAATAAAAATCAACTATTTCAGGAAATTGTTTTTGTAGCAAAGGCACAAATACTTCATTTAATGCTTCGCCTAAGATCGCAGGTTCATCAAGAGGCTTACCAGTATAGGTGCTATGATATAGTGCATTTTCACGCATTGTAATTTTTTCAATGGTTAAAACAGGAAAAGTATCTTGTTCATTATAATATCCAGTATGATCACCATAAGGACCTTCAATTGCTTGATCATTGGGATAAATAAAACCCTCTAAGACTATTTCGGCATATGCAGGAACTTGTAGATCTGATAATAAACATGGAGTTAATTCAGTTCTACTGCCTCTTAATAATCCCGCAAATTGATATTCTGATAAACTATCAGGCACAGGAGTTACTGCACCTAAAATAGTAGCTGGATCACAACCTAAAACCACAGCAACAGGATATGGTTGATCAGGGAATTGTTTACAATGCTCTAAATAATCTAAAGCTCCACCACGATGGGATAACCAACGCATTATCACCCGATTTTTAGCAATTACCTGTTGGCGATAAATTCCTAAATTTTGCCGTTTCTTATGTGGTCCTTTAGTAACAACTAGTCCCCAAGTAATTAATGGAGCAATATCACCAGCATGACAATGCCAAATTGGTAATTGAGTTAAATCAACTTCATCTTTATCTATGATAATTTGTTGTACGGGTGCTTTTTTAACCACTTTAGGTAACATATTATATAATTGTTTTAACATGGGTAACTTATCCCACGCATCACGTAAATTTTTGGGAGGTTGTGGTTCTTTTAATTCAGCTAAAAATTGTCCTAGCTCACGTAATTGAGATAAATTTTCACAGCCCATTCCCAGAGCAACTCGTCGAGTTGTACCAAACAAATTACCTAATACTGGCATATCATAACCAGTTGGATTAGTAAACAAAATTGCTGGACCTGAATTTTGTAATACTTTGGCACAAAAACCAGTCATTTCTAAATGCGGTGATACAGCTTGATCAATCCGAATTAATTCATTTTGTTGTTCTAAACTACTAATAAACTCTCTAAGATCTCTATATTGCATATTAATACCTTCTAAATTTTACTAATGTTGAATTTTGTTTAAGTCGCAAATGAAAATAATTACGAGATTACTGAATGTTATGGGATTGAGTGATGGTTTGCAACACTTAAGCGAGAGGATTCTTGATGCTTACAAGTATCTTACGGCAACACCTACATATCTGCAATGTTTAAATCTTCAAGACTAATCACTTGGTTTTTATTTATTAGTATTGTTAACAATTTATGCAAAAAATCTTTGCGACTATCTAATATTTTATTATGCAGTCGTGCAACTTTAAGCCATGCTTTTTTTCCGTTGTTAGTTACTTTAAGTTTTTTGCTTAATCTTTTTTGTAATCTCGCTAATTTCTTCTGGTACTTAATTAATGCCTCTAAGAGTTTTAATTTCTCAATATCTAAAGTAACTAAAATCCGTTAAATCTAAATCAATACCCACTGCTTTACCAACTTTAGGTAATGATTTAATCTCAACCTATCAACAGAATGATACAAACTATCTATCAGCGCACAATCTTTAGAAATTGTTATGCTTGAATGTTTACCATTTAATGGGTGCGACCATCTAATTTAGCAATATACAACTGACCATCTTTTAAGCGGTAAGCGGTACTCATTAATCTAAATGATTGATTGCTAGATTTTCATTTGAAATTAGGATATTTAGCATGTTTAGCAAAAAAATTACTAAAAGCAACATCTTGTGAACCTAGTGTTTGTTACAACGCTACTGAACTAACATCATTCAATCGGCTAAATTGCTCTTGGGTTTTAAGCTCAGTTAAATAAACAGAATACTTTGTATAGTTAATTTTATTCCCAGAATGTTTTAGCTAATAGCTGTTTTTGTTCCACTGTAGGATATATTCTGTATTTATAGGCTTTGTTTTTCATGATGGAGTTATTATACTATAGTTGATTTACGAAATTCAAGATGGTTTATTGAATAGCCTTATTCGCAACAAGCTACGCTAGTTTAACGCCTTATATCTCCCCTGAATGGAGAGGTTTTACGGCGTGTTGGATAAGTTCTGTATTGCTTAGCCTATGGAAATAACAATCTAACATTGTATTTCTTAAACAAGGATACCTCTAAATAGTTGTCTACTTTGGTGGTGACCATAGATGAATTATAGCAACGATGCTGTAGTTATGTTATAATTACGTATCTAAAAAAGTTAAACATGTCCAATTGCATGGATATAAGTAATAATTTTGCGTGGTTGAATTAATTTCTACTCATAGCTTTGGCAAATACTTAAACTAATACACAACACACGCAAGATAAACATAAAAACGTTTATCTTGTATGCTCTGTTGTGCTAATAAATGATCAATTAGTGAAATAGAAAGAATTGCAAATAAAATTGCAATCATGATAAAAGCTATATAAAAATAAACTTGGTAAATATTTCTACTAAGGATCCATTTTCCAACGACCCAACTTTTAGTTCTAGCTAAGTTGTGGATAATTGATGTTAATCATCTTGTTAATTTGTTGAATAAATTAAGCGGTAGAGCTCAATTTTTAGCTCTATATAATTACATATACTCGATCAGCGTGACTTATCAATTAGCCGATAATTAACTAACTGAGTTAGATTTAGCTCGGATGTCACAGCCTTAGGAAAATATAATAAAATGACCGAATTGGAAATAATTTGGCAACAATGTTTGATGTTAGTTAAAGAACAGGAAATTGTTACTGAATCTGATTATAATACTTGGATAAAACCTCTACAACCACAAATTCGTGATAGTAAGCTAGAAATAGTAGCAAGTAATCGTTTAACCCATGATTTTGTAATGCGTAAATTTTGGAACCGAATTAGTAATGTTTTAACTGAGCTAACTGGTGGTGTTAAAGTGGAGTTAATTGTTTCAGCAGTTAAGCCAAGTTTAAATTTACAGCAGGATAGTTTAGCTAATTCTACTGTTGTAGATGCCAATATGCAAATTACTACGACTAAAGATGAGGCACATAAAAATTATCCACCAAATACGGTTATTATTAAAGCTAAACCTAGCAATGGAAAAGTTACCTCTAATACTAAACCAAAGTCAGATAAAGAAGTTTTGGTGCAGTTACATCAAAATACTAAATTAAATCGTAATTATACTTTTGACAGTTTAGTATGTGGTAGTGCTAATCAGTTGGCATATGCCATTGCTATGCATATTGCTCAAGACCCTGGTAACCGCGATCATAATCCATTTTTTATTTATGGTGGGGTTGGCTTAGGTAAAACGCATTTGATGCAATCAATTGGTAATGAATTATATAAAAAAAATCCCAATGCAAAAATTCGTTATTTACATGCGAATGATTTAATTCAAGATATTGTTAAAGCTTCGTTGCGTCAAGGTTTTGAAGAGCTAAAACGTTACTATAATAGTTTGGATCTTTTATTACTTGATGATATTCAATTTATTGCTGGAGATAAAGCAAAAACTCAAGAAGAGTTTTTTTATATTTTTAATCATTTATTAGAGCGAAGTAAGCAGATTGTAATTACTTGTGATAGCATTCCTAATCAAATTAATGGCTTAAGTGATCGCTTGGTTTCAAGATTTGTTTCAGGATTAACCGTTGAGGTGCAACCGCCAGAATTAGATATGCGAGTTACAATTCTTAAAAATAATGCATTACGTAATAAAATTGATTTAGCTGATGAAATTGCATTTTTTATTGCGCAAAATATTAAATTAAATGTGCGTGAATTAGAAGGTGCTTTGAATAAAGTAATTTATCATGCTAAATTTTTACGTAAATCAATTAGTATTGCAATTGCCAAAGAAGCTTTAATGGATTTAATTACTTTAGATGAACAATTAATTGCCATTGATGATATTCAAAAAGCAGTGAGCAATTATTATAAAATTCGAGTTTCAGAATTATTATCAACTAAGCGGACTTTAAAATTTGTTCGTCCACGTCAATTAGCCATGGCATTAAGTAAGGAGTTAACTGAACATAGTTTAAAAGAAATTGGTAGTGCTTTTGGTGGTCGCGATCATACCACTGTATTACATGCTCAACGAATGGTCAATAAATTACGTTGTAAAGATGAAAAAATTGAGCGAGATTATAATTTATTAATTCAAATGTTACAAAATTAAATTAAGAGTGAGGATCTAATGTTAAAATTTAATCGTGATGTTATCTTAAAACCATTAACTCAAACTATTGGTTTTGTTGAAAAAAAACAAACAATGCCAATCTTATCTAATGTTTACTTGAAGAAAACTGGTGATATATTGGTAATTATTGCTAGTGATATGGAAATTCAAGCAACTTTACACATTAATGGTGGAGTTAGTGGTGATGATTTTGCTATTACCTTACCTGCTAAAAAATTTCAAGATGTTTTAAAAGCATTACCTGATACTGAAATCAGTATGGAATTAATTGAACACAAAGTTATCGTTAAGGCAGGAAAAACTAAATTTACCTTACAAAGTTTACCAGCAGAGCAATATCCATTAATTGAAGCGGATAATACTTATGCGGTACAACTTAGCTTAACTCAGCATGATTTTCGTCGGTTAATTGGACAGGTACAGTATTCCATGGCGGTTAATGATAGTCGGGTGTTTTTAAATGGGATGTTAATGGAATTCAAAAACCAGCAATTACATTTAGTGGCAACCGATGCACATAGATTAAGCTTTGTAAATTATTCATCGGAATTAATTCCTGCCGATTGTGAAATTAGTGCCATAATTCCGCGTAAAACAACGCAAGAATTATACCGTTTACTAGAAGATAATGAAGAAAATATCGTTATTAAAGTAGCAACCAATCAAGTAATTTTTGAAACACAAAATAAGCAATTAATTACTAAAGTAATTGATGGACGTTACCCTGATTATCATCGAGTAATTCCAATTTCCAATGATAAATTATGTTTGATTAATCGTGAGCAATTTTTGCGCGCTGTACAACGTGTTGCTGTGATTGGAATTGATAAATTAAGAACTTTAACTTTAGAATTAAAACCTAATTTATTAACAATTAGTTGTCGTAATGAAGAACAAGAAGAGTCGCGTGATGAATTAGTAGTAGAATATGCAAATGAACTGGAATTACGCTTAAATTTTAATATAAATTATGTAATGGATGTATTAAATAATAGTAGCGAAGAATATTTGCAATGGGCATTTTTTGATAATCAACGTAGTGTGTTGGTTACAATACCTAATCAAATTGATTTCAAATATGTTATTATGCCATTACGAGCGTAGTTATTGCGGTAAGTAAAAAATAAGCTTTCAATAGGATATGATATGTCTGAAATAAATACACAAAATTATGATAGTAATAGTATTAAAGTTCTTAAAGGACTGGATGCAGTTCGCAAACGTCCTGGAATGTATATAGGCGACACCCAAGATGGTACAGGCTTACACCATATGGTATTTGAAGTATTGGATAATGCCATTGATGAAGCATTAGCAGGGCATTGTAATGCCATAAAAGTAATTATTCATCAAGATAATTCAATTTCAATTGAAGATAATGGTCGTGGTATTCCAACAGATATTCATAGTGAAGAGGGGCGATCAGCCGCTGAAGTAATTATGACCGTGCTACATGCAGGTGGTAAGTTTGATAATAATTCATACAAAATTTCAGGTGGTCTACATGGAGTTGGTGTATCAGTTGTTAATGCGCTATCTGATTGGTTACAATTAACTATTTGGCGTGATGGCAAAGAACATTGGATGGAGTTTAACCGTGGTGATGCGGTTGCACCATTAAAAATGTTAGGTGATGCTCCTGCAAATAAAAAAGGTACGCGAGTGCAATTTATGGCAAGTATCGAAACTTTTGGCTTAGTCGAGTATCATTATGATATTTTAGCCAAGCGTATTCGTGAACTTTCCTTTTTAAATAATGGGGTTAATATTACTTTAACTGATTTACGTTCAGGTAAAGAAGAAAATTTTGCGTTCTCTGGTGGTGTCGCTGGATTTGTGGCATATATGAACCGCAATAAAACTGTATTGCATAATAAAATTTTTTATTGCTTAAATGAAAAAGAAGGAATGGGCGTTGAAGTTGCGATGCAATGGAATGACTCTTATTCAGAAAATATTCAGTGTTTTACTAATAATATTCCGCAACGTGATGGTGGTTCTCATTTGTCTGCATTACGTACAGTAATGACTCGAACCATCAATCAATATATTGATGATGCTGAGTTAGCTAAAAAAGCTAAAGTATCTACTTCTGGTGATGATATGCGCGAGGGGTTAACTTGTGTAATTTCAGTTAAATTACCTGACCCTAAATTTTCATCACAAACTAAGGATAAATTAGTATCTTCAGAAATTTCGCCGATTGTTCAAGAAATTGTTAGTGATGCGCTAAAAAGTTATTTATTAGAAAATCCAATTGATGCTAAAATAATTTGTGGTAAAATTGTTGAAGCGGCTCGAGCTCGTGAAGCAGCCCGTAAGGCACGAGAATTAACTCGGCGTAAAGGTGTTCTTGATGGATTAGGTCTACCAGGTAAATTAGCTGATTGTCAAGAAAAAGATCCTGCTTTAAGTGAGTTATATTTAGTTGAGGGTGATTCTGCGGGAGGTTCAGCTAAACAAGGACGGGATCGGCGTAATCAAGCTATTTTACCACTTAAAGGTAAAATTTTAAATGTTGAACGTGCTCGATTTGATAAAATGTTGTCATCTCAAGAAGTTGCAACCTTAATTACTGCATTAGGTACTGGTATTGGCAAAGATGAATATAATCCTGATAAACTGCGTTATCATCGTATTATTATTATGACGGATGCCGATGTTGATGGTGCACATATTCGTACTTTATTGCTAACTTTCTTTTATCGTCAGATGCCAGAGTTGGTTGATCGAGGTCATATCTATATTGCTCAACCACCGCTATTTAAAGTTAAACAAGGCAAAAATGAACGTTATGTAAAAGATGAAGATGAATTAAATCAATATTTATTAGAGTTAGCTTTAAATGATGCTAAATTTAGTGCTGATGGAGTAGTTTTAATTGAAAAAGATCAGTTAGCCAACATGGCTAGAACTTATCTTAAAGCCCAGCAAGTTATCGCTTATCATGGTCGCTTTAATGATAAAATCGTCTTATCTGCGTTATTAAAATTACCACTCTTGGAATTAGATACTATAGAACAAGCTAATTTAGCTTTAGATTTATTAACTGCACATTTAGCTAGTCATGCAGTTAGTGGTGAAGTCTTTTTTGATGAAGTAAAACAGGCGTATCGCTTAAAATTAGTTCGTATTGAGCATGGTAATTATGTAGTGAGTAGTTTAGATAACTATTTCATAAAAAGTAGCGATTATGCTAAAATTAATCAAGCCCGTGAGTTACTGCAGACTATTGAAGTTAGCAATTTAATTGTTCAAAGAGGCGAAAATAGTAAAGTAGTTGATGATTTTGCTACGGGATTAGAATGGTTATTAAATGAAGTACGTCGTGGCATGAATATTCAACGCTATAAAGGTTTAGGTGAAATGAATGCTAGTCAATTATGGGAAACTACAATGGATCCAAGCGTACGTCGTTTGCTAAAAGTAACGGTTGAAGATGCTGTTGCTGCTGATAATATTTTTAGTACCTTAATGGGTGATGAAGTAGAGCCACGTCGCAATTTTATTGAAACTAATGCATTATTAGCTAGAAATGTTGATGCTTAATTAAAATTATAGTAATAGGGGTAAATTATAGCTAAGTTAAATTAGCGTTAATTTATCCCAAAGCTACTAATAATTAAAAATTTTCTGTTTATTGATTTTTCCTAAGAAAGGAACTTACGTGTTACGTAAACTTATCAAAACAATCATTCCGAGTAAAGGTGATATTTTCTTTAATCTATTTGTTGAGGCTGCTACCAATGTTCATGACTCAGCTAATATATTTGCGGCTATTATTAATACTAGTGATAAAGCTGAAGAGGCTCAATTATCGACGGATTTACGCAATCAACGTCAACGTGCGGTAGAAATTAATAAAAAGGTGTTAGTTCAACTTAATAATCAATTTATTACACCGTTAGATCGTGGTGATATTCAAGAGTTATCGGTATTATTATTAAAATTAACTAAACGGATTGTTAAAATTAATCAGAAGTTAAAAATTTATAGTATTGACGCTAAAGCAGATGATTGTTTAATTCGCAGTGCAAATACCTTGCAAAATATTACTAAAGTTTTAGTTGATATGATGGTAGCTTTAAAAAGTGGGAATTATGAACGTATTTCTTCTGATGATCAATTAACAGATGATTTTGATGATAGCGCAATTGAAGATTTACGTCATGCGATGAAAGAAATGTATTCAGGTAATTATGATACTATTACAATTTTGAAATTAAAAGAAATTTATAAAAGTATTGAAAATGCGATTGATACAAGTGCAACAATTGCTGATTTAGTAATGCAAATAACTGTTAAGGATATGTAATGGGATCGTTATTGCTAATTGCAATTATTGTAATTTCTTTAATTTTTGTATTTATTAATGGTTTTCATGATACTGCAAATGTGGTTGCAACACCAATTGCAACGCGTTCATTATCTCCTTATCAAGCAATTATAATTGCGGCTATATTTAATTTTGTCGGTGCATTTTTTGGTAGTGGTGTAGCAGTAACAATTAGCAAAGGCTTGTTAAATGCAGAATTAGTTACCCATACCGTATTACTTGCTACTTTAATTGCGGCGATTACTTGGAATTTAATTACGTGGTATTTTGGTATCCCTTCAAGTTCTTCTCATGCTCTAATTGGTGCTTTAGCAGGAGCTGGAATTGCAAGTAATGGCTTTCATGCTGTAAAATATATAACCTTAATAGATAAAGTAATTATTCCGATGATATTCTCACCAATTATTGCATTTGCTTTGGCATTATTAATTGTAATAATGATTACTCGCTTACTTCACAATAATACACGACCACGTCGTACTAATAATTTTATTCGAGAATTACAAGTAATTTCTAGCTCCTTATTAGCTTTTAGTCATGGCTCGAATGATGCCCAAAAAAATATGTCAATTATTGTTATGGCATTATTTAGTTTTGGTTTAGTCAACAATGTAAGTACAATTCCTGTTTGGGTAACGTTATTATGTGGTACAGCAATGGCATTAGGTACAATGTTTGGCGGAATGCGGATTATTAAAACTTTAAGTAACCGTTTGGCTAAATTACGCCCAGCTAATGGCTTTTCGGCCGAATTAAGCTCTGGTTTATTGATTGTGGCTGCTTCACACTTTGGTTTACCAGTTAGTACTACTCAAGCGGTTTCTGGGGCAATTATGGGGGCTGGATATACTACTAATTTTTCAATTAATTGGATTGTTGTAAAACGAATGATTAGTGCATGGGCATTGACTTTACCTAGTTGTATTCTAATGGGTGCAATGGTTTGTAAATTATTTTTATGGTTATTTGGTGCTTAATCTGTAATTAATTATGCTTATGTAAATTATTTTATTCAGGGGTAAGAATATTAATTTATTTCAACTATCAGCACGAGCTAAAGTATATCTATTAATATTATTTACTAGTTTATTTTTTTTAGGGACTTCGGCGACTGATATTTATATTTCTTCATTGCCAGCCATGGTTCGTGAATTTCATAGTTCAGGTTCTATTGTTAATTTAACTTTATCAGGTTTTGCCATTGGCGTTGGTTTAATTGTCTTAATCACTGGCGATATTAGTAATTATTATGGTCGCCGTCCAAGTTTATTAAGTGGAATTGCCTTATTTAATTTAGCTTCTTGGTTGATTGTATTTAGCTCTTCACTTAGTATAATTATTGGTTTACGAGTAATCCAAGCATTAGGCTTTGCTTTTATCCTAATTATTCCACGCTTAATTCTTAAAGATACAATGAACGCATCTGAGCAACTTAAGGCTAATGGAGTTTTATTAATTGGTTTAATGATTTCGCCTGCAATCGCACCTATTATTGGTAGTTATTTAGCACACTATTGGGGATGGCGAAGTTGTTTTTTATTTAGTGCAATTTTATGTAGTGTATTATGGTTATTTGCTTATAAATTTTTACCTGAAACTAATTTATCACGCTGGGATAAATTTCCTTCATTAAATAATTATATTAAAAATTACCGATCATTATTATCCAATCCGAGTTTTATTTATCTAAACTTACTCTATAGTTCAGGAGTTGGTGTTTATTTTGCTTTTTTGGGAATATCTAGTTATCTATACATAGATTTTTGGCATTTTACGCCCTTAGCTTATTCACATTGCTTTATTGGCTTATCAGTAGCTTATTTAGTAGGTAATCAAGTAATGCAATGGTTAAATAAATCTAAGTATTCGATTTTAGCATTATTACGTATTGGCGTTATTAGTACGAGTATCGGTTTATTGATTGTAATTAGTAGTTTTATTTTCCAATCAATTAGCCTACAAATTTTACTTTGTAGTTGTGGCATATTATTTATGCGAGCAGCCAATGCAATTATTAATCCACCAGCTCAAATTCAATTAATGAATTATTTTCATCAACAATCAGGTAAAGCTTTAGGTTTAAATATGAGCATAAGTTTTTTATTAAACAGCATTATTAGTTATGCGGTAATAATTTTGCCATTTAATCCATTAGTAAATTTTATAATTATGGCGGGAATTTGTGTGAGTTGTGCTATCGTTAGCTGTATGTATTTAAAATTTCCAGCTAGTTAATCAAGGAACAAAATCAATGAAAGTTATTAGTGCTAATCTTAATGGTATTCGTTCAGCGCAACAAAAAGGTTTTTTTGAATGGGTAATGACTGTAAATCCAGATATTATTTGTTTACAAGAAATTAAAGCTGATTTAAGTGTTATACCAGATGAATTGCGTAATTTTGCTGATTATTATAGTTATTTTTGTCCAGCACAAAAAAAAGGTTATAGTGGCGTGGCTATTTTTACTAAAGTAAAACCAGACCATATTATCTATGGCTTAGATAACACAGAAATTGATAATGAAGGTCGTTATTTAGAAATCCAATATGCCAATTTAAGTATCGTTTCACTTTATTTACCATCTGGCTCGACTAGTGATGCTCATCAGCAGAAAAAAATGAGGTTTTTAGATTATTATTTACCAATTTTACGAGCTCAAATAAGCTCTGAGCGTGAATATATTCTATGTGGAGATTGGAATATTGCACATCAAGAAATTGATTTAAAAAATTGGCGAGGCAATTTAAAAAATTCAGGGTTTTTACCAGAAGAAAGGAGTTGGCTGAGTCAAATTTTTGCACTTGGTTATACAGATAGTTGGCGTTATTTGTACCCTCAACAAGCTGGTTACACATGGTGGTCAAATCGTGGTCAGGCATATGCTAATGATGTTGGTTGGCGAATTGATTATCAAATTATTAGTAATTCTCTAGTTGAAAAACTAGTGAGTGGCTCAATTTATAAACAACAAAAATTTTCTGATCATGCACCATTATTAATTGAGTATACTTTAAACTTAGTTTAGCTAAGTTTTGTGGGTTAACCAAATTAATGGAACTATGATATAATTCTATCTCGTGTATGTGATATGTGTTTGGTTGATCAAATAAATCACATTATAGTTTAAATATAATTTTAGTTAGCATTGATTTAACAGCAGAGCAAACACTAAAAAATTTAACAATGAATTTGTGTTACCAATAATGTGCATTAACATCATTAGCTGTAATTTTACAATTATTAGGTTTCATGAAATTAATTTAATTCTTGAGAGGTATTATGGAAGCACAAACCTTATCGAAATGGTTTTATTTAGGAATAGTTGGAGTAATTATTGGTATTGTAATGATTATTCATGCTAAGGGTAATAATAAAAGTAAAACTATGGAAAATGGTTATTTATTATTAATTTTAGGTCTAGTTGGTGTTATTGCTGAATTTACTGATTTTGCTAGTGTCTTATTAATATTTACAATCTTTAGTGGCGTAATCTTATTGGCAGATAAATTATTTGGATCTAAGCAACGCCTTAATCCTGATAACTTACCACATTATGTACATTACTCTAAAGAGTTTTTTCCTGTTATTTTGATTGTTTGGTTATTACGTTCATTCTTATTTGAAGCTTATCAAATACCTAGTAGTTCAATGCGTCCTGATTTAATAGTAGGTGATTTTATTCTAGTTAGTAAATACGATTACGGTTTAAGAATGCCATTTACCAATAAAGTGGTAATTCCTATCCATAAAGTTCAGCGCGGTGATGTTATAGTATTTCAGGATCAAACAGCACCTAATCGTGATTTAATTAAACGGGTAATTGGTTTACCTGGCGATACGATTAGTTATGCAAATAAACGTTTAAGTATTAATGGTAAAGCTTTAGATTATCAAGGTGATGGTTCTTATGATTATATGAACGATGCTCCAGATACGGTATTAGTACATAATCAGCGTTATATTGAAAATTTAACAGGGGTGAAACATCCTATTATTACGATTGAACAAGTACCGCCTGTTATTCCAGAGATGGTGCAAGATTTCCCTGGCAAACAAAACTGTGAATATAATAATGATGGATTTAGCTGTACTGTACCAGCAGGACATTATTTCATGATGGGAGATAATCGTGATAATAGTTTAGATAGCCGTTATTGGGGGTTTGTGCCTAATCAAGCTATTTTAGGTAAGGCTATTTATGTTTGGATGAATTTCAGAGATTTATCACGCATAGGAACCAAAATTCAATAATGAAAAATATAGATAAATTGCAAGAAAAACTTGGTTATACATTCAATAATCTTAATTTGTTGTATCAAGCAGTAACCCATCGTAGCTATAGTAAGCATAATAATGAACGCTTAGAGTTTGTTGGTGATGGAATTCTTGATTATGTGATTGCACTTAATTTGTTTATGCTTTATCCTGAACTCTCAGAAGGTGAACTATCAAAAATGCGCGCTTCATTGGTTAATCAAGATGGATTAGTAATTATTGCCCAAGAACTAAATCTGAGTGAGTTTTTACTCTTGGGTGATGGTGAAATTAAAAGTGGTGGTAATTTTCGTCCTTCTATTTTAGCGGATGCAATTGAAGCTATTATCGCAGCGATTTTATTAGATAGTAATATTGAACAGTGTAAATTAGTAATTGAAAAATTGTTTTACACCTTATTGCGCAAACAAATTAGTTTTAAGGATTATAAAACCCAATTACAAGAATATTTACAATCACAACAATTGAAATTACCAATATATGAAGTAATAGCAACTCACGGTCCAGAGCATGATGTAATTTTTACGATTGAATGTACTGTCGCAGAATTAAATTTAAAGGCGTCTGGAAGAGGTAAAGGTAAAAAACAGGCTAGTCAGAACGCCGCACAAAATTTATTAATCAAATTAAAGGAACTTTTTAAACATGAATAACCATGTCACATATTGTGGATTTGTCGCTATTATTGGGCGACCCAATGTTGGTAAATCAACATTAATGAACCATTTAATTGGTCAAAAAATTAGCATTACGTCACGTAAACCTCAAACTACACGTCATAAAGTAAATGGGGTAATAACTCAAGCTGATGCACAATATATTTTTGTTGATACTCCAGGTTTTCAAAAACAGTATCTTACTAAATTAAATCAGGCACTTAATCAGAGTGTCGTTAATAGTCTAAGTCAAGTTGATGCTATTTTATATGTAGTTGAGGCTGGAATATTTAATTTAGGTGATGAAGAAGTTTTGAAGTTGTTACCTAATCAGGCGAATGTAATTTTAGTAATCAATAAGCGTGATAAGTATAAAGATAAACAAGAGTTAAAAAATTTTACACAACAAATCGCGCAAAAATATCCATTCAAGGGTGTAATTGAAGTTTCAGCTAAGCATAATCATGCGATAGAGAGTATTTTTGAATTAACTAAAGCTTATTTACCTGAAAGTGTTTTTTTATACCCTCAAGAGCAATTGACTGATAAAGATAGCCGTTTTATTGTTAGCGAAATCATTCGGGAAAAACTATTTCGTAGTTTAGGAGAAGAGTTACCCTATAATCTAATGGTTGAAATTGATAAATTTGAGCAACAACCTAATTTAGCAAGAATTTTTGCTACAATTATTGTTGATCGGGATAATCAAAAGCCAATTGTTATTGGCAAAGGTGGTGAAAAACTAAAAAAAATTGCTACTGAAGCACGTTTAGATAGTGAAAAATTACTAGATTGTAAAGTACATTTGGAAATCTGGGTTAAAGTAAAAAGTGGTTTTGCTGATGATCTAAAATTTTTACAACAATTTGAATAAATCTAAGACTTTTATTATTAAGGAAAATTATGTCACAAATAGAACCTCAATTAGAGAAAAGATTAGAAGCTCGTCATATTAATATGATTGCGATTGGTGGCTCAATTGGTACGGGAATTTTTTTAGCTAGTGGTTATTCAATTTTTGTCGGTGGTCCAGGTGGAGCATTGACCGCATATGCTTTGATGGCCGTTATTGTGTATTTTTTGATGACTAGTCTTGGTGAAATGAGTACATATAAGCCAAGTTCTGGTTCATTTTGTGATTATTCAACACTTTATGTAGGCAAATCATTTGGTTTTGCGATGAGTTATAATTATTGGTTTAATTGGGCAATTACAATAGCTGCTGAAATTTCAGCTGCTTCATTAGTTATGAGTTATTGGTTTCCACATATTAACCCAGTATATTTTTCCTTAGTATTTTTTGCTATGGTATTTATTGCGAATGTTTTTTCAGTGAAAGTGTATGGAGAAATTGAATATTGGTTATCTTTTGTTAAAGTTGGAGTAATTATTGTTTTTATTATTCTAGGCGTATTTACTATTTATCAATTACCACAATTTGGAACACACAATTGGCATATTGCTGATGCACCATTTCATAGTGGCTGGTATGGCTTTATTTCAGTATTTTTATTTGCTGGTTTTTCATTTCAGGGAACGGAGTTAATTGGTGTTGCATCAGGAGAAACTAAAAACCCTGAAACAACTATTCCACAGTCAATTAAATTAGTATTTTGGCGACTAACTTTATTTTATGTTCTGTCGATAGGTGTGATTAGTTTACTATTACCTTTTAATGATCCTAAATTAGCAGATCAAAACAATGTTACCACTAGCCCATATACCTTAATTTTTCATAAATTTGCAGGAACATATGCGGCCGATGCGATGAATTTTATTATTCTGATTGCTTTGGTTTCGGCTGCTAATGCAAGTATGTATTCGGCAAGTCGAATTTTATATCATATGGGTAAAGAAAAACAAACTCCCGCGCTATTTAAAAAAATTAATCGTAATTATGTGCCTATGCCTGCATTATTAGCCACTGCCATTATTGGTTCGTTGGTATTTTTATCTTCTGCTATAGGTAATGGAACGTTTTTTAATTATATTGTTCAGATCTCATCATTATGTGGTTTTATAGCATGGTTTGGTATTGCTTTAAGTCATTATCAATTTAGGCGCAAATATTTACCACAAAATGGTGGTGTTTCAGTGTTAAAATATCGAGCAAAATTTTACCCATGGGCACAATTAATATCTTTATTTGTTATTAGTTTTATTATTATTGCCCAATTTATTACTTTGGGTGAACATTATAATTGGTTAGATTTTTTAATGATTTACTCTTCGGTGTTATTATTTATCATTACTTATTTTGGTCATAAAATTTATATGCGAAATAGCTCTAAATA
>JBDLTW010000006.1:0-4698 GCA_039805605.1 Pseudomonadota bacterium | reverse complement strand
TTAGATGCATGGGTGAAATCTCAGCCAAATTTATCTAATTATTTAGGATTAGAGAAAAAATTAAATTTGAAATTGAAATCTAAACAAGTAGATTCTCAAGCATCATTATTTTAAATTAAGGAGAGGTTATGAGTAGATCAACTGATTTTGTTAATTACATATTGCGTCAACTGGATAATTCTGGTACAAAAGCAAGTTTAAAAAGAGCTGATAATCCTGCTACAGAATATCAATCTTGGGAAATCTTGGCTAGATTTAACATTGATTTATCACTAGAGAGCCAAAGATTACCCCATAATTTGATTATGGCTGACATGGCTCGAGTACATCCGACAGTAAATGGTAAGATAAAATTAGCCCAAGCATTGGCATTGTGCTATGATGATCACAATCAAAGCGAACAGGCTAAGGCTAAGTTACGCAGAGTTTTATCTTGTGATACTACTAGTGAGTTATGTCGTATTTTGCGCCCATTATTCAGCTTAATTGCGTCTAAAGGAATTATTTTGGATTATGTATCATTATTAGATCAATTATTATATTTCAATCATGATGAAATACGCCATAAAATTAAAGCTAGATGGGCACAAGATTTTTATGGTCTAAAAGCTGAGGAAGTAAGTTATGAATAATCCAATTGCGTATGTTTCAGTCCTAAGATTAAATCGTACTGATATAAAAGTTTTGCAAATTAGAGATGTATATAGTTTGCATCGGGTTGTTTATGGTTTGTTTAGTAAGACTTCACAACTAGATCAAGCAAATAGGATTTTATGGGTGGATAAAGGTGGCGATTTTAATGGACGACAAATTTTAATTTTGTCTGATCGTCAGCCTCATCTAACGCCTCAATTTGGTCGAGTTGAGACTAAAGCAATTAGTCCTGAATTTGTTAATTTTGATCGTTATGCATTTGAAATTGTAATTAATCCAGTAAAAAAGATTAATGCAACAGGCAAAATTGAGGCTATTATCGGTCGCGAGGCAATCACTCAGTGGTTATTAGATCGAGCACCAACTTGGGGGTTTGAGATCCAAGCTAAATCGCTAGAAGTTCAAATCAATCAGACACAAAGTTTTCAGAAAGGCGAGCAAAAAATATTACATAATAAGGCCTTGATTAAAGGTGAATTACAGGTTACTAACCGTGAGCAATTTCTACATAGTTTTACTCGTGGGGTTGGTAAAGGCAAAGCTTTTGGTTTTGGTTTATTGCAAATAGTTCCGTTATCTAATTAATTTTTTGGAGAAAATATTATGACTACTAATCCGTTTACTAATACTTTTATTGAGTTTCATATTTTACAAAGTTTCCCTGTTTCATGCTTAAATAGGGATGATGTTGGAGCACCTAAAAGTGCCATAGTTGGTGGTGTATCTCGGGCTCGAGTAAGCTCTCAATCATGGAAAAGACCAGTGCGTTTAGCATTACAGGATTTTGGAATTAAACTTGGCGTACGTACAAAAAATATTGCTAAATTTATCGCTAATGAATGTGAAGCAATTGGTGCAACTCCAGAACAAGCTGCTACTTGTTCTGAAATCATTACTAGTTATTTAAGTAAAGATACATTATTATTTTTTACCCAAAATGAGGCTAAAGCCTTTGCCAAATATGCACAAAACTTACAATTTGAAGATTCTAAGTTAAAAGATAAAGATATTTACAAAGTTTCAAAAAAATCACTTGATTTTACTAGTGAAGGAATTGATATTGCATTATTTGGACGAATGGTTGCTCAATCTGCTGAGTTAAATGTTAAAGCAGCTTGTTCATTTGCTCATGCTATTTCTACTCATAAAGTAGCCAATGAAGTTGAATTTTTTACTGCGGTAGACGATTTACAAGATGAAGATAATAGTGGTTCAGCACATATGGGTAGTTTAGAATATAATTCGGCAACTTATTATCGTTATATTAGCTTAGATCTAGGACAATTATATAGCTCATTAGTTTCATCAAATGATGATTTATTAGGTGGTGGCTTTGATTCTCAAGATCTAGATAAGTTATTATTTGCGATAGAGGCTTTTATTAAAGCATTATATATGGCAGTACCTACAGCACGTCAAACAACTATGTCAGGTGCCTCAATGTGGGATTATGCTAAGGTATTATTACGTAAAGGACAACGTTTACAATTAAGTTTTGATAAACCAGTTAAAGCTAAAGAAGGATATTTACAACCAAGCATTGAATCATTAAATCAAGAATTAGCCTTAAAAGAGAAAATGTCTGGCTCGTTATTTGGTAAAATTGCAGAAATAACTTTACCAGATAGTAGTATAGATGATTTAATTGATCAATTACGCTCAGCTATTACTCAAGAGGGTTAAGATGAATGATCCATATCTATTGCTTTGGTTTGAAGCACCATTACAATCTTGGGGTGTAGAGTCTAAATTTGGTCGAAGAGATACACTAAATTTTCCAACTAAATCAGGAGTGTTGGGTTTAATTTGTAGTGCTTTAGGTCTATCTGGTGAACAAAAAGATTTTTTAGCATCATTTGCGGATTTAGATATGCAAATCATTAGCTATGCAAAAACTAATTCTGAATTAGTCCAATTACCATTACGTGATTTTCATATGGTTGGTAGCGGATATGATGATAAAGATCCATGGCAATCACTTTTAATACCTAAAAAATCTGATGGTGGAAAGTCTGTTGGTGGAGGTAGTAAAATAACATATCGTTACTATTTACAAGATGCTGTTTTTGCAGTATTGTTACAAGTACCACAAGATAAGTCTTCTCTACTAAGTGTAGCATTACAAAACCCGATTTGGGATATTTATTTAGGGCGTAAAAACTGTATTCCAACGGAATTAATTTATCGTGGAATATTTACTCATCTATCTGAAGCACTAAATGAAGCGGAACAATTATCGATGAATAAAAATTATTATAAAAAATTCACTGTGATCCAAGGAGAACACGGCGACGATAAGGATAGTATTATTTCATTAAATGATGTACCTCTTCAATTTGGTGAATACAAACTTTATCGCGATCGATTGGTAACCATTATTCAAGAAGAAGTTTTAGATGGAGGAGAATAAAAATGAGTATACACGGCTACTAATTAAAGTTACACGAGATAATTTAGTTTATGTTCGTGATAAATATCCATTTATTTACTTAGAACGAGGTCGTTTAGAGGTTGATGATAGTAGTGTAAAATGGATTGATGCTGATGGGTCTGTGATTAAATTACCAATAGCAACAATTAATACATTATTATTAGGGCCAGGAACTAGCGTAACTCACGAAGCAATTAAAGTTATTGCTTCTACTAATTGTAGCGTATGTTGGGTTGGTGAAGATAGTTTACTATTCTATGCAGCAGGTTATACGCCAACAACTGATAGTAGAAATCTACGTCATCAGATGAAATTAGCTAGTGACCCTAAAAAAGCAGTTATTGTGGCAAGGCGGATGTTTTCATATCGTTTTCCTGATGTCGATTTAACTGATAAAACTATCAAAAGTTTAATGGGAATGGAGGGTTATCGAGTAAAAGAAATTTATCATAATATGGCAACACATTATAATGTAGGTTGGAAAGGAAGGGCATATGTACCAGGTAAGTTTGAACTATCAGATTTAACTAATCAAATTCTAACTTCATGTAATGCTGCGTTATATGGTATTTTAGCTTCGGTAATTCATGCCTTAGGATATTCTCCACATATTGGATTTATTCATTCAGGTAGTCCACTACCATTTATTTATGATCTTGCAGATTTATACAAAGAAACTTTATGTATTGATTTAGCGTTTAGCTTGACTTTAGAGTTAGGAGGAATGTATAATAAGCACCGTATTTCAAATTCTTTTCGAAAACGTGTAGTTGAAATGAATTTATTAGGCAAAGTTGTTTCTGATATTGAATACGTATTAGGGGTAAAAAATGCTAGTAGTGATAGCTAATGATTTACCACCTGCTGTACGTGGTCGAATGAAACTTTGGTTTGTAGAGCCAAAGCCTAATGTATTTGTTTCAGGAATCAAGGATTCTGTTGCCAAAAAAGTCATTGATTATTTATTTGAGTTTTGCCCTACAAGTTCTGGGTTAGTTGTATTTAGGAAAATTAACCAATCTCCTGGATATGAAATTAGAACTATGGGTGATGTAAATAAAAAATTAACTGAGGTCTCTGGGTTACAATTAATTATAGAAAAAGAAATTCTTTCTAATTAAAAGTGAAATTAATTTTTCACTATATATAGTGGTTGGAATGCTTTTTTAACACTAAATGTAGCTGTCTTCCCCACGCCAGTGGGGGTGTTTCTCTAGAGTTAAAGAAAATGGAGCTTATCGACATGTCTTCCCCACGCCAGTGGGGGTGTTTCTTGGTGCATCACTAGCCCAAGGTTGATTAGTGTGTCTTCCCCACGCCAGTGGGGGTGTTTCTTAGCAAGGAATTAGCAAGGTTCAAGCTGATAGGTCTTCCCCACGCCAGTGGGGGTGTTTCTTGCAATCTGATAGCATGAACCAATGCAATGCTGTCTTCCCCACGCCAGTGGGGGTGTTTCTCAAGCTTTGCTATTCCAATTTCTAGTAAAATAGTCTTCCCCACGCCAGTGGGGGTGTTTCCGTAGTTATTTCTGTTATATCAAAATGCCCTAAGTCTTCCCCACGCCAGTGGGGGTGTTTCTTAATTTATATTGATTGTATAGCTAACTCAAGCGT
>JBDLTW010000005.1:0-5480 GCA_039805605.1 Pseudomonadota bacterium | reverse complement strand
TTTGCCAATCAGGGTAATAGTTATCGTTATCATCTTTAAAACGAAGTTGTTGGCTAAATATTTGTTGCATCAATCCTTTTTTAAAAATTTGCTTTTGCTCAATTAATTGCTCATGCTTGATAATTGCATTATCCCAAGTAGTCAATATTTCTGCTATTTTTTCTTGCTCTGCTAATGGTGGACTTTCCATTAACAATGATGATAAATCTTCTTTTACTAATCCTTTAATAGTAGTACCTTGATTTAGCTCAATAAGCTTTCTTGTTTTTTGTTGCAGTAAATAAGCAAAAAAATAACTATTATTATTTTCTAATATTATGTTTTGAAAATCTTGGCTGGTGCATAATACTTGTTGATTTACAGCAACTTTACCAACTCCAACACGAGTTACAATTAAAATACTATTTATGGGTACCATTTTAGTTGCTGAATTATTGATGGCTTCTTTAGTGATAAATCTTGTTATATTGATATGTCTAATATTATCTTCTATTAAATCAGAACTTGAAATCCATGGTATATCACCACTCCAGAAACCTATATTTTGGGTTGAAGGTGTTCCTCCTCCAATAAATTTTCCAATATCTCCCAATTTCACCACATCCCAATCTTCAGGGATAATTCCAACTTTAGTTTGTTTATATCCTGCAGCTACTATAATTGACATATATTAACCATTAGTATATAAATGGATTAGCTGGGGTTTTATCTGATACAGTTAGTACTTCATAACCATCATGAGTAACTAATACCGTATGTTCAAATTGTGCAGATAAACTTCTATCTTTAGTTAAAGCTGTCCAACCATTACTTGAAAAACGTATATGACGTTTACCTTGATTAATCATTGGTTCAATGGTAAATACCATACCTGGTTTTAATTGTACTCCAGTTCGTGGACGACCATAATGTAATACTTGAGGCTCTTCATGAAATGAACTACCAATTCCATGCCCACAAAACTCTTGTACTATGCTATAAGCATGACGTTCAGCATGTTGTTGGATAGCGTGACCAATATCACCTAAAAAGTTACCGGGTTTTACCTGAGCAATTCCTAACCACATACATTCATAAGTAATTTGTACAAGACGTTTTGCAGGTCCTGAAACTTTATCCCCAACTAAAAAAGTACGAGAAGTATCACCATGTACACCATGTTTATATACAGTTATATCTAAATTCACAATATCACCATTTTTTAACGGCTTATCAGTAGGAATACCGTGACAAACTTCACTATTTACTGAGGCACAGATTGAATTAGGATAAGGAGGACTTTTAGGGCTTGGCTGATAATTTAATGGAGAAGGGTAAGCTTGTTGAATATTAACAATATAATCATGACATAATTTATCTAATTCTAAAGTAGTAACCCCTGGTTGTACAAATGGTTCAATATAATCAAGAACTTCGGCGGCCAGGCGACACGTAGTTCTTAAATCGATAATTTGTTGTGGACTTTTGAGAATAATTGACATATATTTGCTATCCTTTTGTTGAATAAATCAAATTAGCTTAATTTAACTAGGCAAATTTAATTACTTGTTTAATGCGTTGTAAATTATCATGAGCAATATCACGAGCACGTAAGCACCCATCGGTTATAATCCTTTTCACTAAAGTAGGATCATCTAAATATGGTTGTGCATTGTGCAATAATTGTTGTTGTTGTTTATTAATTTCATCAATTAAAGGTTGTTTACAATCAAGACAGCCAATTCCTGCTGATAAACAACCAATCTCAGCCCAATCTTTTATGTCAGAATTTGAATAAACTTGATGTAAAGTCCATACTGGACAATTTTGCGGATTACCACGATCAGTACGGCGAACTCGAGCTGGATCAGTGCGCATTGAACGAACTTTACTCGCAACTTCAGCTTCTGGAGATAATAATTCAATGGTATTATTCAGTAAATTATTCATTGGCAAACCATCAAGACCTAAAATTTTTTGCCGTGGTGTTGATAATAATTGCGCTTCATTCAAAAATACTTTACCTTTATTTTCTAAAAAGGCAAATAAGCGTTCACGATCACCATAAGATAAATTAATTGCATCTGTTAATAAAAATCGTGCTTTTTCTAATGCTTCTTCATTACCATTTTGTTGATATTGAACTAATAAACTTTCATATAAACTAGCTTTTTTCTGCCCAAGTTTTTTAATTGATTCTAGAGCTTTATTTTCAAAGCCATCTTCACGCCCAAATAAATGATTAAATCGACGCGCTAGTTCACGAGATAACTCAAGATTGGGAATTTGTTCTTCATGAGCTAAAACATAACGGGTATTATAAAGCAATATATCCGAACTTTGCATTAATGTTGAACTTAATAAGCCTAAGCTATTTAACTCACTACCCGTTAATAAATCAATTTGTTCTTTATAACAAGGAACCCGCTCTAACCAAGTTAATGGACTTATTGCACTTAATAATACCATTAATTCATATTGCTCGGGAATTTGAGATTGAATAAAGATAATTGCCTGAGATGGATCAATACCTGATGCCAACCAACTGATTATCATATGCTCAATATCTGCATGTCGAGTTTGACAACTTTGGTAATTATTTAACCAACTATTAACATCAGCAATCATGAATAAGCAATCATATTCATACTGTACTTGTTTCCATTGTACTAATGCGCCAAAATAGTGCCCTAAATGAAGTTTACCATTAGGACGCATCGCTGAAATTAAAGATTTAGTATTACTATTCATCACGATCCTAAATTAGACTATAAATTAAATTAACTAATAGCGAATAAAGTGGTTGAATAATAAAGTTTAAACCACCAAAAATCAATAATAACATCAGAATTAACATACCATAACGTTCAGTCTGTGCATATTTTTGTGCTTGTAATGGTGGAAGTAGCGAGAAAATAACTCTTCCACCATCTAAAGGTAATACGGGTAACAAATTTAAAATAAATAAACTAATATTAATACTAATTCCAGCCTGAGCCATTAAACTAAGAGGTACACCAAAATATGATCCAGCATAAATTGAACTTTTTAGAATTATTGCCCATAAAACAGCCATAATTAAATTAGATATTGGTCCAGCCATTGCAATCCATAATAAGTTTTGCTTAGGTGAATGTAATTTAGCAAAATTAATTGGTACAGGTTTAGCCCAACCAAAAATAAAACCTAAACCACCAGAAATTGCACCAAGAACAATACTCACTAATGGAAAAATTATCGTCCCAAGTAAATCAATATGGTGTAGCGGATTTAAAGATAAACGTCCTAATTGTTTAGCCGTATTATCACCATATTTATTAGCAACAAAAGCATGGGCTGCTTCGTGAATAGTAATTGCAAATATCAGCGGTAGTAATGATACCGCTATAGTTTGCACAATTGATAAATTATTCATAAAACCCTTATAAATATTAATTAAAAATCAAGTTGTTCACTTGGAATATAATCTTGTAAAATTTGTTTAAATTGTTCTTTAATACGCAACAATCCTTGTTCATCATCTGCTTCAAAGCGCAATACTAATACGGGAGTAGTATTAGATGCACGTACCAGACCAAAACCATCAGCATATTCAACACGTAATCCATCTATGGTAATAACTTCCTCACTACCACTAAATTGGGCATTTTGTTGTAATTTTTCGATAATTTGATGTTGCTCACCTTCTTGAACTTTAATATTAATTTCAGGTGTTGAAATAGCATTAGGTAAAGCATTTAATAATTCACTCGGATTATCGACTCTTGATAATATTTCTAAAAGTCGAGCCCCCGCATATACACCGTCATCAGTGCCATACCAGCGATCATTAAAAAATAAATGTCCAGACATTTCACCAGCCAATAATGCTCCAGTTTCTTTAATTTTTGCTTTTATAAATGAATGTCCAGTACGTGACATTATTGGTGTACCATTATTTTCCTTAATCCATTTAGCTAATAATCGTGACGATTTCACGTCATAAATCACTTTAGCCTGAGGATTTTTTTCCAAAATATCAGCAGCATACAACATCATTTGACGATCAGGATAAATAATATTACCATCTTTAGTTACCACACCTAAACGATCACCATCGCCATCAAATGCTAAACCAAATTCAGCATCTGAGTTTTGTAAAGCACAAACTAAATCTTGTAAATTTTCAGGTTTTGAAGGATCTGGATGATGATTAGGAAAATTACCGTCAACATCACAGAATAAACCTAAAACTTTACACCCCATTCTGCGATATAGAACGGGAGCAAATTTACCAGCAATTCCATTTCCTGCATCTAAAACAACTGGTACACGGCGAGATAATTTTATATCCGCAGTAATTTTATTATAGTAAGCTTCAGTAACATCTTCACTTTGATAACTACCTTCACCATGAGTAAATTGTTGTTGTTCTATCCGTTGGTAAAGCTCTTGAATTTTTTCTCCTGATAAGGTTTCTCCAGCCATAACCATTTTTAAACCATTATATTCAGGTGGATTATGACTACCTGTGATCATTATCCCAGAATAAGTTTTTAATTCATAATTGGCAAAATAAACCATTGGTGTAGTAACTTGACCAATTTCAATAACATTACAACCTGCTTTACGAATTCCTGCAATTAAACGAACAGCTAATTCTGGGCTGGTGAGACGTCCATCATAACCAACCACTAATCCTTTAACCTGTTTTTCAACCGCTAATGATCCCAATCCATGACCAATAATTTCAACGGTATCTGGGGTTAATTGAGTGGCTACAATTCCACGAATATCATAAGCTTTAAAAATTTCTTTAGCTAGTTTTATCATTAGTATTCTCCTTTAAATTTAAATTTATAGGCTAAGAGTTGTCGTAATACTCCTCTGCCGTGATCCAAAATTGATTTATTTTTCTAGAAATTTAGTTTCTGCTTGTTGTTCCAATTTGATGAGTAATGCAGATAGTTGATTGTATGGGTTGAATTTGAAGAGTGTGGTTATACTTTCGGCATCTCCACCAGTCATTTTAGACATTTGCACCATTATAGGATAGTCTTCATTATCTTGTTGTACTTTGCTTGATTTAATCATGATACCTATATTATACTATTGATTTATGAAAAATGCAACTACAAAACAAGCAACTTACACAAAAAATACCATAGATTAAAACAAGCAAGGATTACATGTTTAATCTTCAGGTTCATTTGATATTTACTAATCTAGTTGTGGATTATCAAGCTCAGCTAATTTAAATTTGATGATAAAATTTAACATCCGTAATGTTATACGTATATGCTATACGCTAGTCTACAATTTTTAAGTTTAGACTAGCGTATAATACTTTTATTATAATAGCAACAGCATTTCGGGATTGATATGCTCCAATATATTTCCATGGTGACAATCTAGGCAAATAACAACTAATTGCTTATCTAAATTAGTTAAACAAACTTCTAAACCATTATATGCTTGATTTAGCATATCTTTATCCCCATTAAAAGACAAATCTTTATTTA
>JBDLTW010000004.1:0-4193 GCA_039805605.1 Pseudomonadota bacterium | reverse complement strand
ATCATTCGTGGTCGAGCAATATATTGATTAAGTTTATTACAAAGTTTCCAAAATATTTTTTTCAACTTAAGTTGTCCTTTAAAAATTTAACTAATTAGAACTTAAGCAACTATCCTCATCCAAGAATAAGGATAATTGCTTAATAGTTAATTAAGGTAAGCTTGGACATACTCCTGAATTAGTTCCATTTACCAACATATTTTCAAAACTACACAAAGCTACAATATTACCTAAAATGAACATATCACCATGATCAAAAGGAGTGCCGAATATAGTTGCATTTGGCACACTCCAAGCTAATTTTGTCCAATAATGACTATATGCATATGAATTAACTTGATTATTAATCATTGGGCTTAATTGTATTGCATCATTAGTTAATTGATAATTGTTAATTATGGTTGATTCAATAAAATCTTGACTAGCATTGGTAGTACATGAAGCTTGAGATGAGGGAGTTCCATCTACACTAACATAACTTTTAGCATATTTCATACAAGAGTAGGCTTGTTTAGTATTAATAGCTGCTACTGTTGAATCATAATTCATATAAATGAAATTAATTGGTGATTTTGTCTGCCAATTATAAGTAATCCCTTGAGTAAGAACCTGTTGAAATTGTGGATCATTAATAATTCCATAATGAATAAATAGCTTTCCTGAATTATTAGCACCATAGTGCCCATTTAAACTAGTACTAAATAAAGAATTTCCGCTTTGATAAAAAGTAATGGGATATGATTTACTTTCACTATAATTATTAATATTATAGGTATTAGCTAAGATAGCACCACTAATTTGACTACCTGTATAATTTTTTGCATTACCTGAGTAAAGTTGATATAAGTTAAGTAATTGATTATCTAGCGGAATTTCTGCCCAGAACTGATGGTTCATTACATAATCATACGCCTGAGTTAAATTTTGAAAATTATAGTTCATTGCTGAGGCTAAAACATAGCTAACTAACGGAGCTTTAGTCATAGCTACATAAGGAACTGAACCAATATTCCATTGGTTCATACTTTTAACTGTAGGTAATAAAGTTTGATCAGCTTGTAACATAGCACTTTCACCACAAACAAAATTAGGATCAGGGTTATTAGCACAGTTAAACAATCCATCACTTAAATCGTCAAATGAGAAGTCCATTTGATCTTTAGGTGAGTAAGCTCCTTCTTGTGGTGAAGTAATGCGTAATGCAACATTATTGTCAGTTAAAATATGTTGATAGCTAGTTTGCAATAATTGGGAAGCTTTTAACGAATAACCACCTCCTTCAGAATATCCAGTTAAAAATAGATTTAGTTCTTTGCTTTCTGCTAAACCTTTATCCGCTAAAATTTTGCGTAAACTTGGTAGCATGTATAAACCAGCTAAGGCATTATTCTCAGGATAAACTACATATGGATGTGTATTATTCCAATCAACACCTAAGCCTAAGTAGTCAGGTGCGACTACTGCAAAACCACGAGCAGCAAATAAAGCGGATAATGAAACAAAATCTGCATAACCTGAGCTATCTAAATGACTAAATGAGCAATAATCTGGTAAGTTGCTGGAACCTGAAATACAGCTAGGAACTTCATTTTTGCCAAATACTGTAGGGTGATAATAAATTATTACACCACGTAATTGACTCATATCTGTTAAGTTTGGTAAAACTACCAAGCCAGATACGGTGCGCATAATTTGACTTGGTGAAGTTTTAGCATTTTGTCCTGGTGTTGTATATTGTAATACATATGCAGAAACGCTACTTGCCTTAAAATAGCTCGATGGATTAGTTATTGCTCCCGTCACATTAAATTTAAAGTCTTGTGCGGTATTTAGAATATTGGCTGATTCATAGGCGTATTTAACCTCACCTGTTGATTCAATATAATTACCAATGTATAAGGTAGTTGCATATAAATTAGCTAAGCTAACTTGACTACTTCCATGAATAATTTGTCCCGATTCGGCGATTAACTGCCCATAATTACTTGTTGTTGCTGGTGATTGAGCACCACCTCCATTACATGCACTAATAGCACAGGCGCAGAATAAGCTAAGAGCCAAAGAATTTAGCTTAGTTTGTTTTTGCATAAGATATTCCTTATTTATGTTCTAATAATATTAATTAACGAACTCGCATACCAGCTTGAGCTCCACTATGAGGCTCAAGAATATATAAACCAGATTGTTTGTCTTCAAAACTAGCTGCCAATACCATGCCTTCACTTAGACCAAATTTCATCTTTCGTGGTGCTAAATTAGCTACCATTACCGTAAATTTCCCTACTAGTTGTTGAGGGTCATAAGCAGATTTAATCCCAGCAAAAACATTACGTTGTTCACAACCAATATCTAAAGTTAACTGAATTAATTTATCGGCACCTTCAACGTGATTAGCTGCAATAATTTTAGCAATGCGTAAATCTAATTTACTGAAATCGTCAATACTAATAGTTGGAGCAATTGCTTCATAAGCAATGCTTGTAGTTGGACTGTGTTCTTCTGAACTTGTTATCGTATTATTTAAGATTTTATCAATCATTTCTGGCTCCACTCGAGTGATTAAATGAGTATAAGAATTAATTTGATGGTTAATTAATAGGGTATCTAGATCTTGCCATGTTAACGGTGCTATTTGTAAAAATTCTTCTATTTGCATGACCAAGGTTGGCACAATTGGTTTTAAATAGATTGCTAAGTAACGAAAAGCATTAATTAAGATGCTACAAACTTGATGTAATTGTTCTAAACCATCTTCTTGCTTTGCCAATAACCATGGCTTAGCATTATCAACATATTGATTAACTTCATCAACTACGCTCATAATTAATTTAACTGCTTTAGCAAATTCACGATTTTTATAAAATTCAGCAACTTGATCGCCAATTGCTAAAATATTTGCTAAAATATTATCTGAACTAGTTAATTGTGTAGCTAATTGATTAGCAAAATTTTTACGTAAAAAACCAGCTGCTCGTGATGCAATATTAACAAATTTACCCACTAACTCAGAATTAATCCGAGCAATAAAATCATTAAATGAGAAATCAATATCTTCAATTTTATTAGTTAGTTTACTAGCAATATAGTAGCGGTAAAACTCAGGATTTAGCCCACTACTTAAGTAATCACGTGCCATGATAAATGTGCCACGCGACTTAGACATTTTTTCACCATTAATAGTTAAAAAGCCATGAACAAATAAACTATCTGGGGTACGATATCCTGCATCATTGAGTACCGCAGGCCAGAATAATGCATGAAAATAAAGAATATCTTTACCAATAAAGTGATAGATTGAGCTGCTTGTGCTATTCCATAATTGATCAAAATTTAAGCCATTTTGTTGACAATAGTGCATAAAACTACTTAAATAGCCAACAGGTGCATCTAACCAGACATAAAAATATTTACCTGGTGCATCAGGAATTTCAAAACCAAAATAAGGTTTATCTCGTGAAATATCCCAATCTTGTAATCCACTTGCTAACCATTCTTGCATTTTATTTCGTGCTTCATCTTGCAAACGTCCTGATGTATCTAACCATGTTTGTAAAAATTGATCAGCTTCACTTAACTTATAAAAATAATGTTCTGATTGACGCAAGACTGGGGTAGTATTAGAAACAACAGAATATGGATTAATCAATTCAGTTGGAGTATAGGTTGCACCACATTTTTCACAGCTATCGCCGTATTGATCTTCAGCTTTACATTTAGGGCAAGTTCCCTTGACAAAGCGATCAGGTAAGAACATTTGCGCTTGTTCATCAAATAATTGTGAAATAGTTTTGCGACTAATTTTATTATTGATTTGCAATTGTTGATAAATAGCATAAGCACAGTGCTTATTTTCTGCTGAATTAGTGGTATAGAAGTGATCGTGATTAATACCAAAACCAGCAAAATCAGCGGTGTGTTGTTGATAAAACCCTGCGATCAATTGTTCAGGAGTAATTCCTTGTTGTTGAGCTTTTAACATGATTGGAGTACCATGGGTATCATCCGCGCAAATAAAATAACAGTTTTTGCCTTGCATTTTATGAAAACGTACCCAAATATCAGCTTGGATATGTTCTAACATATGCCCAAGGTGTAAATCACCGTTGGCATAGGGTAAGGCACAAGTTACAATCATAGTTTGTGACATATTTTTTACCTTAAATTTATAAATATCTTACTAAAATAATCAACTA
>JBDLTW010000003.1:0-3744 GCA_039805605.1 Pseudomonadota bacterium | reverse complement strand
ACGATTCTTGCGCTGTCTTAATCGTGCAACCGTATTGGCATTACTAGCATCAGCAACTAAGACAAAACCACCAACACCCTTAATTGCAACAATTGCACCATGCTTAATTAATTTAGCTAATTCATCCCAGTTCGCATGATTAAATTGAGGTCCACATTTAGCACATGCAGTAGCCTGAGCATGGTAGCGACGATTATGTGGATCGCTATACTCCTGCTGACACTGCCAACAAAAATTAAAATTAGCCAAACTAGTACTAGCACGATCATAAGGTAATTGTTTAATTACGCTATAGCGCGGTCCACAATTAGTACAATTAATTAATGGGTATAAATAATAACGGCTGTTTGGATCAAATAATTCAGTAAGGCAATCTTGGCAAGTAGCACTATCACTTGGCAGTAGTGTATAATTAATACCTTGTTGAGCACTAGCTAAAATTGAAAAATTAGTTAATGGTTGCTTAAGATCAATCAAATCAATTTTAATTGAATCAATTTGAGCTAAGCGTGGTAAACTTTGATATAATAAATTAATAAACTCCGTACTATCATCAGTTTGTAAAACAATTTCAACCCCATTAGAGGTATTTTTTATCCACCCATACAAACTTAATTGGTGAGCTAATTGATAAACTGTTGGGCGAAAACCAACACCTTGCACAATTCCATTGATTATTAAGCGCACTGCTTGAATAGACATAATTTAAATTTACAATAAATAATTACGAGCAGCAACTAACCAGTTTAACCATACATCAAAGCCACTTTTAGTTTGAGCAGAAAGTTGAATAATTTTTGCTTTAGGATTAATTTTACGAATATTTTGCTCACAACTAGCAAGATCAAAATTTAAATGAGGCAATAAATCCATTTTTGTAATCAGCACTAAATCAGCACCAAAAAACATATCAGGATATTTTAATGGCTTATCTTCGCCTTCTGTTATTGAAATTAATACTATACGAGCATGTTCACCTAAATCAAATAATGCTGGGCAAATTAAATTACCAACATTTTCAATAAATACCAAACTATTTTCTGCTATCGTTAAATGCTCTAAAGCATGACCAACCATGTGCCCATCTAAATGACAAGCTTTACCTGTTTGAATTTGATAAGCTTGTGCTCCTGCTTGACGAATACGCTGAGCATCTAGTTCGGTATGCTGATCACCTTCAACCACATAAATCGGATAGCTACTACTTAACTGGCTAATTGTCTGTTCTAATAATGTAGTTTTTCCAGAACCTGGACTTGAAACAAAATTTAACGCTAATGCTTTTTTAGTATTAAAAAATTGGCGATTTTGATTAGCATATTGATTATTTTCAGCTAAAATTTCCGTTTCCAGATTAATTAATTGATTATGCTCATGGTGATGATCATGATGGTGGTGATGTGCATCATGATTATGCTCGTGATTATGTTGAGTTTGACCGCTACAGCCACAAGTTACACACATCGTAAATTCTCCTAAAAAATTAATTATTTGCTACTAGCTAAATCCAGAGCAAAAGATTTGATTAACATTTCACGTCCTTGCAATATTTGATAATCGCCATAACTAGCACAATGCGGACATGGATCAAATAAATTAATTAAGTGAAATTGTTGCAAACAACAATTACATTTAGCTAATCCATCTTGTTCGATTACCTTTAACTTTAACTCAGGAACATTAAATTTTCCAGCAACAATAGGAAACCAGAAAGTCAACGAATTAAGATCCACTCCCGCTAATTTACCAACCTCAATGTTAACTTGGCTAATATTAGTTAATTGATTATGATTAGCACGTTTAACTTGTTGAATAATCCCTTCACATAATGAAAATTCATGCATGTTTTATCCTTATTTTAATCATCGTTTGAGATCATTAGTATAGCATAAATGATAATAACCTTGTTAGTTTAATGCACTTATAACACCCTAGGTTATAATGTTATTCAAGTTAATCAAAATTTAAATATTAGAATATAAAATAAACAAATAAGCCAATATCGCACTGATAATATTTAATATTTTACTTAGATCAACATTGAAATAGATGCAATAAAATTTGACTAATTGAATAATTTACTATATAATCGTGCAGTTCATCATTGATAAATTTGCTTAGATTTAATCCATAAAGGAGTAGTGAAGTGTTTAGAATTAATTTATTATTAATTAGTTTAGGACTAATTAATTTAGTTAGTGGACAAACCGACTGTAATTTATTATCTAAATCTCAAAACCCAGTCATCAGTTTAGCACAAAATCATCGTTCATTAGCAACAATTAATCCTCAAGTATTGAAGCAAATTGATCAGCAAATTAATCATGATATTGAATCTGGTTTGTCAGGAGCTGCTTTATTAATTATTAAAGATGGTAGAATAGTTAAATCAACAGTTTATGGTTATAGTTTACGTTATAATTCAGATAACACACTGAGCAAAGAACCACAACCATTGCAATGTAATAGCTTATTTGATTTAGCTTCAAATAGTAAAATGTATGCTACTAATTATGCAATTATGCAATTAGTTAGTCAGGGGAAATTAAATTTAGATAGACCAATTCATGATTATATTCCAGAATACCAAGGTTGTGATAGCAGTGGAGAATGCCGAGAAAGCAGATTAGTCCGTGATTTATTGACCCACAGTGCTGGTTATATGCCCGACCCACAATTTTTTAATCCTGCAACAATTAGTCAATATGGTAATAATTTATATTCACAAAATCGCAACTTAACGGAGTCAATTATTTTAACTCGTCTACCTTTTGTTGCTCCACGCGGTGGAAAACCTAATTATAGCGATGTAGATTTTATGCTTCTAGGAATTTTGGTTGAGCATATCACACAACAACGTTTAGATCAATACTTAATTAAAAATATTTACCAACCACTTGGTTTAAGAAATACTCTATATAACCCATTGGCTAATGGGGTAAATATTAGTCAATGTGCTGCTACCGAAATTAATGGTAATACACGCGGTGAAACTATAAATTTCCCAAATATTCGTCATAATATTCTACAATGTCAAGTTCATGATGAAAAAGCTTGGTATTCAATGGGTGGAATAGCAGGTCATGCAGGACTATTTTCTAATTTAGCTGATATGGCAATATTGATTGATAGTGCATTAAATAATGGTCAATATGGTAAAGTTAGATTATGGTCAGAATCAGTGGAACAAGAGTTTATTGCACCATCAGCAAGTAATGATACTTATGGTTTAGGTTGGCGACGCGCAGGGTCTTCTCCTGCTCACTATTCACCATTTGGTCATTATGCAAGTAGCCGCGCTTTTGGTCATACTGGTTGGACAGGAACCTTAACTTTAATTGACCCAGAATATAATTTAGCTATTGTTTTATTAACCAATAAAAAACACAGTCCTTATATCCATGGAGCATTTATAGCTGACTCACTGGCTACTAGCCAATATGCAACAATTGTTGATTTGATTTATCAGAGCTTCTTGCCCAAACAAAAATAACTTGACATCCTCCCCGCCTTCCTAGTTCAACGTTCCATATCTAGTTGATTGTATTACTACATTCAACCCCGATAGAGGAAACTCCCTAGGCGTTAATTCCCGCTAGTCCAGCGGTATGTATATTTATGGTTGCATTTATATCACGGTCATGTGTTGAACCGCAATCACAAGTCCATTTTCTAATATGCAACGGTTTTTTACCTGTTACAGTGCCACAGTTAGAGCAAATCTGACTGCTTGGATACCAAGGC
>JBDLTW010000002.1:0-3793 GCA_039805605.1 Pseudomonadota bacterium | reverse complement strand
CTTTATGAATTTAGGGAGTATTCATGTAGTCGTGCAACTTTAAGCCGTGCTTTTTTTGCGTTGTTACTTTCCTTAAGTTTTTTGCTTAATCGTTTTTGTGCTCTAGCTAATTTCTTCTGGTACTTAATTAATGCCTTTAAGGGTTTTACTTTCTCACCATCTGAAGTAACTAAAAAATCCGTTAAACCTAAATCAATACCCACTGTTTTATCAACTTTAGCTAATGATTTAATCTCAAGCTCTGAACAAAAGGATACAAAATATCTATCAGCACAATCTTTAGCAATTTTTATGCTTGAATATTTACCCTCTAATGGACGCAACCATCTAATATTAGGGGCTCAGTTGACTTAGCAATATACAACTGACCATCTTTTAAGCGATAGGCTTACTGATTAATCTAAATGATTGGTTGCTAGATTTTAGTTTGAAATTAGGATATTTAGCAAGTTTAGCAAAGAAATTACTAAAAGCAGCATCTTGTGAACGCAATGTTTGTTACAAAGATACTGAACTAACATCATTCAACCAGCTAAATTGCTCTTGATTTTTAAACTAAGTTACTTGGTATAGTTAATTTTATTCCCATTCAAAGAATATTCTTTATTACGCTAATCAAGTTTTGCTGTTGGAGCGATGGCAGAGCATTCAAAATACTACCATGAAGTTAAATCAAGGCATATGCTTGATTTAACAACGTCTGAGCTTAGAATATCAAAGACCAAATTCACTATTTAGCCGTTGTAATATTCGTTCGGTTTTATTACGTGGTGTACGAATAATACTAGATAAATCATTTAGAGCATTGTCAAAATTATCATTGATAATAATATAGTCAAACTCTTTAGCATGGGCAATTTCAGTGAGTGCTAAATCTAGACGTTTAGCAATTACTTCAGGACTGTCTGTATTACGTTTATTTAAACGTTCAGCTAAAATTTCTAGTGATGGTGGTAAAATAAAAATTAAGGTTGCATCACTAAATAGTTTACGAATTTGCTGAGCACCTTGCCAATCAATCTCTAAAATAATATCTTTGCCATTAGCTAAAAAACGTTTAATCGTATTGATATTAGTTCCGTAGTAGTTATCATATACCATTGCATATTCAAGAAATTCGTTATCATTTAGCATTTGTTCGAATTCTGTTTTACTAACAAAGTAGTAATTTACCCCATTTTGTTCACCAGTTCGAATTGGGCGGGTAGTATGAGAAATTGACAATTGCACTTGTGTATCTTGCTTGCATAGCGCATTGACTAAGGTTGATTTTCCTGCTCCTGATGGTGCAGATATTACGTAAATTTTACCGCGGTTCATTATTTTTATCCTTAAAATTTAGCGACTAAACCACCTAATATTGCAATAGAGTACTTAATTTCTATGTTAATATCCAGACTTATTATCTACCACAGCGTAAAATCTCGAGCTTCAGAGAGAGGATATAAGGCGTTAAGATAACGTAGATATTTTTAGGGTCTTTTGTTATTGAAATATGTAAATCGCTTGATTTTGTAGTTGTATTTTTCATAAACCAATAGTATAATATAGGTATCATGATTAAGTCAAGTAAAGTAAAACAAGATAAACAACGTCAAGATTGCTAATTTAGTAAATCATCAACAATAAGCTCAAATATAATTACGTAACTGAATTAATTGAAGTCAAGCGACAATATACTTTACAAAAATGTTCAAGTTATGGATACCTACATGCAGATAATCGTAAAAACCAAGCGAGTTTTAGATGTGTAAAGTGTACTATCAATGAACGTAGACCTTAAATATAAAATTAAACAGTGAAGTAGCAGAGATACTGAGCATTCAAATGCTAGGCTTAAAGCAAAAATTCACCAAATTTGCTCAAACAAAACAAGTATGTGGTTGAGCAACGTAGTAATCCTCGCCATTTAGTGTGGGTAGAGAATATCAAAAACCGTGATTTTAACAAAATAAAGGCAAAAAATGTTAATAGACTCACATTGTCATTTGAATTTTCCTGAACTGGCTAATAATTTAGCTGATTATTTAGCTCAAATGGAGCAAAATAAAGTTAGTCATGCTTTGTGCGTTGCTACTCGACCAGAAAATATTCAACAAGTCATTGATTTAGCTAATAGATATCCTAATATTTATGCTAGTGTTGGTATTCATCCCGATGAACGTTTAGCTGATTTTAAATTATCGCATGATTACCTATTTAATTTTTTAACTAATCCTAAAGTAATTGCAATAGGTGAAACTGGATTAGATTATTATCATTGTAAAGATGCCGATATGAGTTGGCAACATGAAAGATTTATTCTGCATATTGAGGTAGCTAAACAAGCTAAATTACCGTTAATTATTCACACTAGAGAATCTGCTGCTGATTGTTATCAACACTTAAAGCAACAACAAATAGATTCATGTGGTGCAGTAATGCATTGTTTTAGTGAAACTAAAGAATGGGCAAGACAATTTTTAGATTTAGGTTGTTATATTTCACTTTCGGGGATAGTGACTTTTAAATCAGCTAAGCAAGTACAAGAAGTAGCGAAGTTTGTACCATTAGATCGTCTATTAGTTGAAACTGATGCTCCATTTTTAGCACCAGCTCCATATCGAGGTAAACTAAATCACCCAGCTTTGGTTATGCATGCAGCTCAATTTATTGCTGATTTACGTCAAATTAGTTTAACTGAATTAGCTCAGCAGACTAGTGATAATTTTTTTAAGTTATTTAGCAAGGCAGTGCTGTAAATCTCGCCATTAATGGCGGTTATTAAAAAGTGTTACACCAACCATAATATAATTGAGAGAAAGATTAATCAAGTATGACACAAATAATTACTATTGATGGTCCAGCTTCATCAGGCAAAGGAACTGTAGCTCGTCTTATTGCAAATGAATTAGGTTTTAATTATTTAGAATCAGGGGCAATTTATCGAAGTCTGGGGTTATGGATCGATCAGAATTACCCAAATATGGAAATTAATTTAGAGCAAGTTCTTGAATTAATTCAAAATATGCATTTAAGGTTTATTAATAATCAGGTATTGCTTAATCAAGTCGATGTAACTGAATTACTACGTCAAGAAAAAATAGGTATACTTGCGTCTAAATATAGTGCAATTCCATTGGTTAGGCAGAGGTTATTACAGTTTCAACGTGATTTTGCTTGTGCTAATGGATTAGTCACCGATGGACGAGATATGGGGACGGTAGTTTTTCCTAATGCTAATCTGAAGATTTTTTTAACTGCAACAAGTCAAAAAAGAGCCGAGCGTCGTTATAAGCAGTTGCAATTATTTGATAAATCTGTTACAATAACGGCAATTTTAGATGATATCATTGCTCGAGATCAACAAGATATTAGTCGTACTGTTTCGCCGTTAAGTTACGACAATTCTTTTAAACTGTTGGATAATTCAGATTTAACTATAGAACAAACAGTTGCTATGATTTTATCTTGGTATCAACAATGTATTTGAGATAACTAGCTAACTTATATTATTTTCTATTGTTCAAGCTAGTTATTTAAAGAAAATCAATAAAACATGAACCGCTAGAATGGCGGAGATAGCTTGGTAAATATTCATCTTGAAGTTCCCAAGAAGCTTTAACTTCACTTGGCTGTTGGAGTATGCTAATTCATTGGTGCATTTATGTCTATAAGTGTGTAATTTGTAATTTTTATTTTTTGGTATGAATATTGTGGAAAATTTTGCAAGTCTTTTTGAACAACATTTAGCGCAACTAGAAATGCGTGAAGGTGAAGTAGTTGATGCAACAGTAGTAGCTGTTGATAGTAA
>JBDLTW010000001.1:0-3497 GCA_039805605.1 Pseudomonadota bacterium | reverse complement strand
TGTTGGACATTGAGTTTTGAGTCGCTACCTTTATAGTTAGTTGTTAGCTTTTTATAATTTAAATATTCTTCAATATGACGACGTATTGATCAATCATCCAATAATAAAATATTTGCAATCTTTTCATATGAATAACCGTCATTAATAAGCAATACGGCTTTGATTCGATCGCAAACCCGCTTGTCTCTTGATTTTTTATGTTGAGTCCTAAGACTTTCTATTTCTTCTTTAGTTAATTTCATGACATTATTTTACCACTTATGCTTTCTTAATTTCAAGTGCGATTAGTATATTACGTGATGTTATATGAATGTTGCATTATGCATAACAATTACATTAATTTTATCCCAAATTTGCGTAACTAGAGCTGTTATTACAGACAAAGCGATATAGAGCATCAACTAATTGATGCTCTATGTCGCTATTGGCTATAATTAATCTGAACTTGTAAACTTTACGTTCATTTAATCATGAGGACTGTTACAATATCGGTCTATGAAAATACAACTACAAAAGCAAATTAACAACAAAAAATGCCAGAATAGTTGTACTGGATTAACTTCTTATATCCAACCCCATAAAAGAAAAGTTTTTACGGCATTTTGGATAAATTTTGTAGCTGATTAGTATGATCGTTTTTCAACCAATAATTAATGCAATGCCAAACATCTGTAGATATAAATGTTTGGCTATTAGTTAAAGAAACTACTATTTATTAAGTTTCCTATGCTAGGTTTCATAACAAAGAATTACTAATTTAAAATTACAACCTATTGTACTATACTATTAATACATGTCGCATCTGTAATTTGATTATTAGTCCCGCTTACACTAATATATGGAGCAGAAGATACAGATGAATCTGTACATGGAGTTCTTAATTTAATATAATATTTTGGAGAGCTATCACTTTTTTGTAATTGAATATATTGTCCATTATAATAAGTAACGTTAAAATTACCAAAATAATTACCAGGAGGGACACAAGCCAAATTACCATTAACATCGACAGAAATAGCCGAACCAGCACTACAACCAGCAGAGTTTGCACCATTTACATAAGTATTGCCATAATTATTAACTCTACTAATATATAGAGAATTAGATGGTATATACGAAACTTTAAGATCACTCGAGTTACTTGTAGTATATTGAGCACAAGTTAAAGAATATACAAAATTCTGCACGATACTGGATGGTTTTGTATATTTAGAATTAGGAAGTTGACATAGATTATAAAACAAGTTACTTTGTAGCTGTGTCGCCGTAGCTCCAGTTGTTCCACTATTTAAAACAGCTGAATTAGTCCAATCTTTAAATGGAACAGGCAAACCACCTGCCGTTTGATAATATGGTAACATCCCAGGTTGTGCAAGATAAGTATGATTGCCATCATAAAAAGCATAAAGATTAGCGGCACCAAGAGAATATGGTGAGCTGGGACTTAAACGAAAATTACCACTAGGGTCTATTACACCATTTAAAAGAGGCAAATATCCATCATATCCTTGAATACCAATTGTTCTATTACAATTTGAACTACAATTGGATAATGTAATAGATTGTCCAACTGGAATCTTGGTAAAATTGCCAAAATTATTGATATATAAAGTTGTATTAGTTAAATTATATAATGGTGATGCGGCATCAGCCATTAGTGAAATACCTAAATTAAAAAATGCTAAATAAATAAATTTTTTCATTGTTTAAAACCTTTAAAACATTATTGAGATTCATATTTATTCTGTATTAAAAATGGAATATTTAATAAATTTAATTGAGTTGGATTAACATAAGAGCTAGAATTTTGATAATGTAAAGTATCATAACCTAAATATACTCTTGAAGACATAGTGTTATAAAAAACTTGATCTGTTGCCTGTCCTACTAAGTTAAACGTATCATTTAATGGACATAATGTAGAACTACTCGGACTAGCGACAAAAGAAGAACATCTATATAATGCTACATACGCAGCATTTGATGGTGGCTCATTTGGAGATATTACACCATTACTAATTTTTGTTACATCACCACCTAATCCTTCTAATGAATACATCGGAGCACCAGAACAATTTGAAGCACAAACATATGATGAATCACCAATTGGATATAAATCTTCTGTATTACTAGATGAATCTATATAACGAACCATCTTAGCATAATTATACAGTGTATTTGTGTCACTATCTAAAGAAGAATTACTCATAACATTTTCGTTGTAAAAATCAGCCAACTGACTTGAACATTGTTTATAGCTTATAGGAAGACTACAATTTGCTAAAACTGTTGAAAAAGTGTCGACTATTGAGCTTGTTTTCTCATGCAAATAATCTAAATCTGATTTCATTGGTGCTAATATGCCATTTTTATCACTTCCTCCCATAATATTTAATATAATGTTATAATATCCTCCTGAATTAGATGTTGTATCAGTGAATTGAAGTAAAGATTGTAAATTAATCATATCAGTTGAGGCAGCATGAAATGCAGACAAATCAGAAGATGGCACATTGTCTAACGGAATTTGCTTTCCTGTTAGAGGAAAAGAATATGGAGACGTGTTTGTAACATTAAAATAATAGGGTTGATTTGCAATATGCGGATTAAATGGATTACTTTCTATTGCAGACATTTGATTAGCTAAATCACCTTTTGCATATTTAATAACGTTATCAATTATACTAGTACAAGCTGATGTATCTGTAAAAGAACAATTATAAAATGCCTTATTGCTATCTTGAGTGCTAAATATATTGGATAACTGTTCTGGAGATCCACCTAATTGAATAGCTCTAACTTCAATGCTACCATGTTCTGTAGTAGAACTACTCATTTTACTAACTGCTTCTTTTAAACTAGCTAAACCATAGCTAGCAGATGCAGACTGAGTAAAGCTAGTCTTATCTTGAACACTATTAAATTTTAGTTTAACATTAACTAATAAAGTTATACCAGCGGTTCCTCCACTGACATAACTATCTCCACAAGAATTATAAAAATCTTGTTTATTTATTAAATACATATTTTCATATTTTGCATCTAATGATGGTGAAATTACAGTTCGAATATTCATCTTGTAAGCTTCCCCAAAATTATAGGTTATTGATAGCGAATCATCTTGTGTGCTTTGAGCATATTCTACTGATGCACTCGCACTGGATCTTTCACCACTTACTGAAGCGGACATTGACATATTTAGTTGATGTAAAACATCAGTTCGTGTCATTGCAGTTGATAAATTATCTGTTACGGTTGGAGTGTCAGATGCCCACTTTCCTGATCCTAAAGTCATACATGAACCACCACTTCCACTAAAATATGTGTCAGTTGGACTAAAATAAGGAGTATTTAATACTACTTGTGAACCGCTTAATATAGAATTTGACGAGCCATTTTTTAATGAGTGATCTTTATTAGCTAATTTTGCATTAACTAATGATTCAATGTAAGGATAAGTGTTTGGTAAAGATAAAACACTTTTTGCTTTTTTTACA